>NZ_JBGONH010000036.1:0-53750 GCF_041439075.1 Vibrio sp. FF145 | reverse complement strand
GCATCTAGCATCTAGCATCTAGCATCTAGCATCTAGCATCTAGCATCTAGCATCTAGCATCTAGCATCTAGCAAGCATAAAAAAACGCACAACCGAAGTCATGCGTTTAATATCGTAATTAACTGTACCCAGTGCTCTTTATAAGCCGTTAGTGTTTAAGAAGTATGCCTAATGCATAACCTCTTCTTTCGCACCAACATAGATGAAATCCAGTTCGTCTTTTTTCAGAGATACTTTAACCGTACCGCCGTCAACCAAACTTCCGAACAGCAACTCATTAGCAAGAGGCTTTTTAAGCTTCTCTTGAATCACACGTCCCATCGGACGAGCGCCCATGGTCTTGTCATAGCCTCTTTCAGCTAACCAATGACGAGCATCCTCAGAAACCTCTAAAGATACACCACGAGCGTCCAGTTGGACCTGAAGCTCAACAATAAACTTATCAACAACTTGACTGATCACACTTGGATCAAGGCTGTTGAACCAGATGATATTATCAAGACGGTTACGGAACTCAGGAGTAAATACCTTCTTGATTTCACTCATTGCGTCTGGCGCATGATCTTGTTGGATCAAACCGATCGATTTCTTCTCGGTTTCTGCAACACCAGCGTTGGTCGTCATCACTAGGATCACATTGCGGAAATCTGCTTTGCGACCGTTGTTGTCGGTTAGCGTACCGTTGTCCATCACCTGTAATAACAAGTTAAAGATATCTGGGTGTGCCTTCTCGATCTCATCAAGTAGCACAACAGAGTGTGGGTTCTTGATAACAGCATCGGTTAGCAGACCACCTTGATCATAACCAACATAACCAGGAGGCGCACCGATCAAGCGGCTTACCGAGTGACGCTCACCGTACTCAGACATATCAAAGCGCAGAAGCTCAATACCCATCAATTTAGACAGTTGAACAGTCACCTCTGTTTTACCGACACCAGTAGGGCCAGCAAACAAGAATGAACCAACAGGTTTATTGTCTGCTCCCAACCCTGCACGAGTTAGCTTGATCGCTTCGCTCAATACATCGATCGCTGGGTCTTGTCCGAATACCAACATTTTCATGCGGTCATCCAGTTTCTGTAACGTATCTTTGTCTGAAGATGATACTGACTTCTCAGGAATACGCGCCATTTTCGCGACCATTGACTCAATATCAGCCACGCTTACCGTTTTCTTACGACGGCTTGCTGGTGCCAAACGACTACGAGCGCCGGCTTCATCAATCACGTCAATAGCCTTATCTGGAAGGTGACGTTCATTAATGTATTTAGCTGACAGCTCCACAGCGGCACGCAACGCTTTGTTGGTGTAACGCACTTCGTGGTGAGCTTCGTATTTTGGCTTCAAACCGATAAGAATCTTAGTTGTGTCATCTAACGATGGTTCAATAATATCAATTTTCTGGAAGCGACGAGCTAAAGCACGCTCCTTCTCAAAAATACTGCTGTACTCTTGGTAAGTGGTTGAGCCAATACAACGTAATTTACCGCTGCTTAATAGCGGTTTAATTAGGTTTGCCGCATCCACCTGACCACCCGATGCTGCACCCGCACCAATAATGGTATGGATCTCATCGATGAACAGGATAGCGTCTTCTTCTTTCTCGAGTTGCTTCAGAATCGCTTTAAAGCGCTTCTCAAAGTCACCACGATATTTCGTTCCCGCAAGCAATGAACCAATATCCAAAGAGTAAATCACGCTGCTCTGAATGATTTCAGGGACTTGGCCTTCAACGATGCGCCATGCAAGACCTTCAGCGATAGCAGTTTTACCCACACCCGCCTCTCCCACTAATAGAGGGTTGTTCTTACGACGACGACACAGAACTTGAACGGTACGTTCTAGCTCTTTGTCACGACCGATTAGTGGGTCAATGTTACCTTGCTTCGCTACTTCGTTAAGGTTGGTCGCAAAATTTTCTAGACGATCTTCTGAATTAGCTTCTTCGGCATTCTCTGCACCACCAAATGAATCAGGAGATGAACCGCTATCGCCTTCATTGCTGCCTTTGGTAATACCGTGTGAAATAAAATTCACTATGTCTAAGCGGCTGATGTCGTTTTTCTTAAGAAGATACGCCGCGTGAGATTCTTGCTCACTAAAAATAGCCACAAGTACATTTGCACCAGTTACTTCGCTGCGACCTGAAGATTGAACATGAAAAACAGCGCGCTGAAGTACTCGTTGAAAGCTCAGCGTGGGCTGGGTTTCACGAGTCTCGTCGCTTTCAGGGATGAGTGGGGTCGTTTGATCGATAAAAATATCGAGCTCATTGCGAAGAGCATCGAGATCAGCCTGACAAGCTTGGAGCGCTTCCTTGGCCGCATCATTTTCTAATAATGCTAGTAGGAGGTGTTCGACAGTCATGAATTCATGTCGCTTGTCTCGCGCACGAGAAAATGCGCCATTTAAACTCGTCTCTAATTCTTTATTTAGCATAAGTACCTCCTAAGGGAACAACAGTGTTGTTCGAGCAATTTACACTTGCTCCATTGTACATAGTAGCGGATGCTCATTTTCCTTTGAGTACATCGTTACCTGCGCTACCTTTGTTTCGGCTATTTCAGCACTGTATGTGCCACAAATAGCTTTACCTTCATAATGAACCTTGAGCATCACTTCCGTTGCTTTTTCGATATCTAGTGAGAAAAATCGCTCTAGGATCTCGATTACAAAGTCCATAGGCGTGTAGTCATCGTTATGTAATACAACGTTATACATTGCCGGTGGCTTTACTTTCGTTCTCTCTTTCTCCAGTAAATCTGAGCCTGGAGATGCCCATTCAAAGTTTCTGCTCATATTAGCTTTGCTAAGGGTTATTTTTCGGAAGTCGTGAATGTTTAGTTAACTCAAATTTACCACATTCACGCATTACGGTGTACTAAGAAACTGCACCAAGAAACAGTACCAAAAAATATTCCTCTATACTGAGCCTAATCCACCATTTCCATCGCTGCAAATAAAAGATCTCGATTAACAGGATTAACATATGTGATTGATTAAAAAGACACCACAACTATTGATGGTGACGATAAGATCGTCGTTAAGTTACTATTTAGTTAATAGTATGTCGTCAATCTCGAATGTGATTTGTTATTAAAATTGATCATTTTTATACCAATTTGCTATTGACTGTACTCAATCATTAGCTACATTGGAGCTAAAAGGTTTTTCTGATACAACTTCGTAACACGATTCTAAACCTAGTAATAAGCGTTAAAAATTTATAATAAGGAATAATTACGCAGGGTAGCGTTAATTTCCGTAAGCAATGTATGAGATTCAAGCTATCAGCTGAAATTGTTTAGTTGATAGGAATAATATCAATCGAGCTTACATTGATTTGATATAACAACGTTAGTAACAAAATGCATGAGGGATGTATAGCATGGCTACAGGTACAGTAAAATGGTTTAACAATGCCAAAGGGTTTGGCTTTATTTGTCCAGAAGGTGAAGATGGCGATATTTTCGCGCACTACTCCACAATACAAATGGAAGGTTATCGAACCTTAAAGGCAGGTCAACAGGTCGATTATGAAGTAGAAAGTGGACCTAAAGGCTCCCATGCTAGCTCCGTTGTTCCTGTAGAAGGCAGCGCCGTAAAATAGGCGATTGCCAAACATGTAGACCTCTATCAGTCTTAATAAACGACTGTCAGGTAAGCAGAACATTGAAACCGCTCATTTGATACCTGTAATACAGGCTTAAATGGGCGGTTTTTCGATCTGAGAGCTAAAAGCTATTCACAGTACAATTTGTCCGAGAGATCCCTTTAGCTAGGCCTATAAAGCATTGTGAATAAAAAAGACGCTTTAACGTTATCGTTAAAGCGTCTTTCGTTTTGACTTTATCTGTGACTTAACTGCCAGACCAAGCAACTCGTTAGTAAATCATGTTCATGACTTACTAACGATGAGTCCAATCACTATGCGTCAATAAATGCGTTTAGCGTTGAGCTTGGACGCATTAGCGATGAAACCAATGTATCATCAAGTAGGTAATAACCACCTAAGTCGCCAGCTGGACCTTGAGCGTTATTCAGCTCAGCAACAATAGCTTCTTCACTTTCAGCCAATTGAGTTGCAACACCTGCGAACTCAGCAGCAAGGTCAGCATCAACCGTTTGCTCAGCCAGAGCTTTCGCCCAGTATGCTGCAAGGTAGTAGTGGCTACCACGGTTATCAAGCTCACCCACTCGACGTGAAGGAGACTTGTTGTTATCTAGGAATTCACCCGTCGCTTTATCAAGCGCGTCAGCGAGAACTTGTGCCTTAGCATTCCCCGTTACTACGCTTAGGTGCTCTAGAGATGCCGCTAGTGCCAAGAACTCACCAAGAGAATCCCAACGCAGGTGGTTTTCTTTCTCTACTTGTTGAACGTGCTTAGGAGCAGAGCCGCCAGCACCTGTTTCAAACAGGCCGCCACCGTTCATAAGTGGAACAATCGATAGCATTTTGGCTGACGTACCAAGCTCTAGAATCGGGAACAAATCTGTTAGGTAATCACGTAATACGTTACCTGTAACCGAAATAGTATCTAGACCTTCTTTGATACGAACCAGTGAGTACTGAGTAGCTTCTAAAGGAGCAAGGATCTTAATTTCAAGACCATCGGTATCATATTCAGGAAGGTAAGCGTCAACTTTCTTAATAAGCTGAGCATCATGCGCACGAGACGCGTCTAGCCAGAATACTGCAGGAACACCCGAAGCACGAGCACGAGTTACCGCTAGCTTAACCCAGTCTTGAATTGGTGCATCTTTAACCTGACACATACGGAAGATATCGCCTTCCTCTACGTCTTGCTCAAGAAGTACTGCACCTGAAGCGTCAACAACTTGAACCAGACCAGCAGCTTCAAGGATGAAAGTCTTATCGTGAGAACCGTACTCTTCCGCTTTTTGAGCCATCAGGCCAACGTTTGGTACGCTACCCATCGTTGTAGGGTCGAAAGCGCCGTTCTCTTTACAGAAATCAATGACAGCTTGGTAGATGCTTGCGTAGCTGCGATCAGGGATCATAGCTTTCGTGTCTTTTTGCTTGCCTTCTGGATCCCACATTTGACCAGAAGAGCGCAGCATTGCAGGCATAGATGCATCAACAATGATATCGCTTGGTACGTGTAGGTTGGTAATACCGCGGTCTGAATCTACCATCGCTAGTGGTGGTTGAGTCTCGTATACCGCTTGTAGGTCAGCTTCGATCGCTTCTTTCTGATCTTGAGGAAGCGCAGCAATTTTTGCGTAGACATCGCCGATGCCGTTGTTTACATCAACACCAAGCTCTTCAAACAGTTGACCGTGCTTAGCAAATACGTCTTTGTAGTAAACCTTAACCGCATGACCAAAGATCACTGGGTCAGATACTTTCATCATCGTCGCTTTCATGTGAAGAGAAAGCAGTACACCTTGCTCTTTAGCCGATGCGATTTCTTTTTCGAAGAACGCAACCAAAGCGGCCTTGTTCATCACTGACGCATCAATGATCTCTTTATCTTGCAGGGCAAAAGCAGGCTTCAGTGTTTTCTTCGCGCCATCTTTGCCAACGAATTCAATACTAACTTCTGTTGTACCTTCAATTGTTACTGACTTTTCGCTGCCGAAGAAGTCTTTGTCGTCCATACTTGAAACGTGCGACTTAGAATCTGCAGACCATGCACCCATTGAGTGTGGATTTTTCTTCGCGTAATTCTTGACAGAAAGTGGAGCACGACGATCCGAGTTACCTTCACGTAACACAGGGTTTACAGCACTGCCTTTGATTTTATCGTAAGTCGCTTTAACGGCTTTCTCTTCATCAGTGTTTGCTTCTTCTGGGTAATTAGGAAGTGCGTAACCTTTTGACTGAAGCTCTTTGATTGTTGCTTGAAGTTGAGGAACAGATGCAGAGATGTTTGGAAGCTTGATGATGTTCGCTTCAGGTGTCTTAGCTAACTCACCTAATTCTGCTAATGCATCACCAATACGTTGCTCTTCGTTCAGGTAGTCAGGGAAGTTGGCAATAATGCGCCCTGCAAGTGAAATGTCGCGAGTATCAACGTTAATACCAGAAGAAGCCGTAAAAGATTGAATGATAGGCAGCAGAGAGTAAGTTGCTAGCGCCGGAGCTTCGTCAGTAATGGTATAGATGATCGTTGGTTTTTCAGTAGGCATGAAATTTCCCTATAGTTCTTACAAGCTCACTTAAAGCAGTGAGAGTGTTATAAATTGACCAGTAAGCCACTCTGAGAGTGAAAACTGCTTACTCGATAGTCGTACTCTATCTTATTTTTCATGCAATCTTGATGACAGCATGAGCCAAATCCGTGAGTGCATTGTTTTAATAAAAGAGCCAGTTATAATAAAACACGAAGGTATAATTAAACAAATCAGGCTTAAGAGTCCATCAACTTGTTCTATTTTGTGTCTTTTAGGCGCGCAAATGATAGCTCAATTCCGTTTCTATGAAAACTTTTCGGCACACTTCGTTTACATTTTTGCAAGGTAGTTAACATGTCTACTCGCTCACGCAGCGCATCTCGTTCAGACAAACCGGCTCGTTCTGGTACCACATTAAAACAAAGCGGTAATAGACAGAATCAACACAGTGGCAAAAATGACACTGGCAGTTCACACAAAAAACCGCACTCCAGCAAACACCGATATAAAGGCAAACCTACCAATGCAAAGCCTAAGGTAGCACCCGAAGATCGCAAAGTAATTCTGTTCAATAAGCCTTTCGATACTCTCAGCCAGTTCACTGATGGCGAAGGTAGAAAAACGCTAGCGGATTTTATTCCCGTAAAAGATGTTTATGCTGCTGGTCGCTTAGACCGCGATAGTGAAGGTTTATTGGTCTTGACCAATGATGGCATCTTTCAAGCCAAGTTGACTCAGCCGAACTCAAAATCGACCAAGACTTACTGGGTACAGGTCGAAGGCGCACCTTCTGAGAAAGATTTAGATAAATTGAGAAAAGGAGTTGAACTAAAAGATGGCATGACATTGCCTGCAGAAGTAGAAGTGATGCAAGAACCTCAGGTTTGGGAAAGAACTCCTCCTGTGCGCTTCAGAGCGGCGATACCAACAACATGGTTAGCGATTACCATCATCGAAGGACGTAACCGTCAGGTAAGACGAATGACGGCAAACATAGGCTTCCCTACCCTGCGTCTAATCCGCTACTCAATGGGCAACATGAACGTGGGTCAGCTTCAGCCAGGTGAATGGAAAGAGATTTAGCTCTTACTGATACAGAAAAAGTATCGATACAGAAAAAGTACTAATATAGCAAAAGCGAGACTCTTATTAGTCTCGCTTTTTTTGTAGATGAAGATTGATTACTCTTGGTCAATCATCCATTTACGGAATTCTTTGCGTTCTTGCTTAGAAGCTTTGATATACCAAGCCTGCAATTGCTCAACATTCTGAGTCTCAGCCAGTTTCACTGGTTTCTGAGCTTTGCTACTTGCTTGTGCGGCCGTATCGTTTACCACAGAAGCTAATACTACCGCTTCAGCTGGCTTATCAAGTAACACACCATCTTTAAAATAGACTGCCTTACTTGCATTGTGCTCAGCCAGTCGAGACTCTAGACCGCCAAACGGTGCAAAACCGGGCTTACGTTCAATGACATCCTGTTGATATTTAATGGCTACATCATCCTGCAAAACTACCCATGATGGATTCACAGCTTCAAAGATCTTCTCAGCTTCCATATAGCTACGTACTTTTGGAGACTTAATTTCAACCTCTTCACCAGTAACATCAAAATTCAATACATAAGGTGCCGAAGAATAAACACCGCTGTTACCAAACTTTTTATCAAAGCGAACTAAAACCTGGTTAAAACCCTCATTAATTTGGTTTTCACTGATTTTATTTTGAGCAGCTTGACCATTAATGTACAGAATTGATACGCCTTTCTGAGGCGTTAGAGTTGCCGCACTTACACTGCCAAAAACGCTTGTAAGTAAGCCCAAAGCTAACAGTACTTTCTTCATCATGTCTCTCTTTAAAATCTAATAAAGTGTTCTTTATCCTAACAAAAAAGCCACCCTAAGGTGGCTTTTTTTCTAAAACTCGATTACGAGGTCATTAGAATGATGCTTCAACACCAATTGCTAGACCAGTATCTGTTTTGTAGAACTTTTCACCTTTGTCGTTAACACGTTTTGAATCGTAATCGATACCACCAACTTCCGCGTACACTTTAGTGTTTGGTGCAACTGCGTAGGTAGAGTTAACGAACCAACGATCTTCGTCTTTAACATCTTGATCGTGGTCACCAATTGAGTAACCAGTGTTGAAGCCCCAAAGACCCATAGTGTAGCCAGCAGCGAATGCGATTACTGAGTTGTCATCGTTAGCTGCATCAGAAGTTGTTCCGTAGTAAGCTGTAGACAGGTAAACATTCTCGATACCAGAGAATACTAGCTCAGCACCGTAACCTTGATGGTCGTCTTTTACTTTACTTGTAGCGCTAGCATCAAAATTAGCAACGAATGCAGAAACATCGAATTCAGCAAAACGGTAACCCATACGAGCATCGAAGTACTCAGTATTTCCACCTTCAGCACCGTCAGTTTTTAGTTTGTCTTGAACGTAACCTAGAGTTGCGTAAAGAGCGCCATTATCGTAGTCGTAACGAATAGCTTCGTCAGCACATTCTTGAGTTGCGTTGTCTAGAAGTTTAGAGATGCCGTAAGCTTCATCTTTACCGATACCTAGATCATCAACAGCAGTACATAGGCGACCAAACTTAATTGAACCTAGAGTGTTGTGGTATGCCGCTACGTATGTATCGCCATTTTTAGTAGCTGTAGCGTTTGCGTCCGAAGAACCGTTAAATTCCCAGTAAGCGCCAACTTTCCACTCTTCGTTTACCATGTACTTGATATCAAAACCGAAGTCAGCATCTTCGATTTTTTGTTCCATTGAAGAACCTTTTTCGAATTCGTTGCTGTATACAACTTCGATGTCGCCTTTAAGGTCAACAGAAACGCCGTCTTGGTTGTAAATTTCGATTGCTGCGTTTGCAGAACCAGCTGCTGTCATAACTGCTAGAGCTAATAGAGTCTTTTTCATAATAAATCCACTGCCTTTTCTAAGAATGGGAGATCCTTGCCCGGTTCCCTTTTATTTTTTATGACTGGTCATTACTACTCTTTGGTAGTTAATCACCGCCACTAAATTTCGTGGTCTAGATTGCAAAAGATTATCCTGCGTGTCAAATAAACTAAAAACAAACCTAAAAAAACAAAAATACATAAAAATCATAGGTTTACATTTTTTTTCATCATTTTACGAGCAACTTACCCTTAAATTTAAAGGGAAATATAATAGCCCAAACAAAGAACAACTCAGTATAATACTCCGCCAATTTAGGTTTAAATCGTAATTAACAGAACTTAACGCCTGCATCGTGCGATTTTTTAATATATATATTTCGTAACATAAATAAAATCGTTAAGTTCCTGAAGGTTCAGTTTTTTTTTGTGAACGAGATCTACCTTTGATTCAAAAGCAAGCTATTTTGCGGTAAATGTACCGACTAGTGATATGTGCTACTATCCTCGCTCCGTTACGTAGGTCACAGTATGCTAACTACTAAAATTCAAAATTCTATACGCACCAGTTATCAAAACCTCCAAGATCAGTTGGATAACTTTGTACCTCGACGTGCTCAAAATTACCTTGTTGCAGAAATAGCGAAGACACTTTGTGGTCAATACCACAAAAGTAATCGCATGATTGTTGCTGAAGCAGGTACCGGGATCGGGAAGTCACTGGCTTATTTAATGGCAACAATTCCTGTCGCCGTGCTCAACAATCGTAAAATCGTCATTTCAACAGCGACCGTTGCGCTACAAGAACAACTCGTCAATAAAGATCTCCCTCTATATAGACGACTTACTGATAGAGAGTTTTCTTTCATCTTAGCGAAAGGAAGGCAGCGTTATTGTTGTACAGAGAAGTTGGCCGCTGCGTGTGGGGTTGATGGTGGTCAAATGGCCATGTTCGAGTCCAAACCAAAAAAGAAAGACATCGAGCAACTGCAAACCATGTACCGCAGCCTCACCCAAGGTAAATGGGATGGTGACCGTGATTCGTGGCCAAAACCTATCGACAACATGATTTGGCAGATGATTGTCAGTGATAAGCACAGCTGTAACAACAGTATGCCTACGCACCGAGACTGCCCTTTCCAAAAAGCGCGTTCAGAGCTAGATAAAGCAGACGTGATTATCGCCAATCACAGTTTAGTGATGGCTGATGCGGACCTAGGCGGCGGTGTGATACTGCCAGAACCAGAAAATAGCATCTATATATTTGATGAAGCTCACCACTTGCCACACGTAGCGAGAGATCACTCCTCTGCTGCCGCAAGCTTAAAAGGTGCGGCCTCTTGGTTAGAGCGTTTGAATCAATCGATCACTAAGCTTTCGGGGCTAGCAGACGAGAAACGTGTTCATAGATTTAGAAATGAGTTGCAAGACTCAGTACATCAACTGATCCCGACTCTGACTAAAATGAGCAAACAGTTTGACGCTAGCCACTTCGAAGATGGCTTGTATCGCTTCGAGCATGGTGACTTACCTGAATGGTTAGAAAGCGAATCGAAAGATCTCAAACAATTAACGCAAAAGGCGAGCCAAGCCGTAGCAAAAATTGCAGACTTGATTGCAGAACGAGTTAAAGACGGAGAGCTTTCAGCAAAGCTTGCAGAGCCTGCGCTTGCAGAAATTGGCTTTTATATACAAAGAACAGAAAACCTTGCTCAAGTATGGCGATTAATGGCTGAACCTAAGAGAGAAAAAGGGGCGCCTTTGGCTCGCTGGCTTGAATTAAGCAAAGAAAGCGAGGGAGACTTTGTTGTTAATGTCTCACCATTAGAAGTCGGTTGGCAACTGGACCAACAGATTTGGAGTCGTTGTGTTGGTGCAGTGTTAGTATCTGCGACCATGAGAGCACTCAACTCTTTCAGCTTTTTTTGTCATCAATCAGGTATCAGTCAAAAAGCCGAAGACGGTGTACAATTTCTTGCTTTGGCATCGCCGTTTGATTATCAGAACCAAGCTGAGCTGGTTGTTCCTGCAATGAAGTACGAACCACAAGCACCTCAGTTTACTGAATATCTTATTGAAATATTGCCTAAGGTAATAGAAGACAACAAAGCCAATCTCGTTTTATTCTCTTCTTACTGGCAAATGAATAAAGTTGCAGAAGCTTTGGCAACAGATTTCGTTAAAAAGTCGTGGGCATTGCAGGTTCAAGGTGATACTTCACGAACCGAAATCCTAAAAAAACATAAAAAGCTGATAGACCAAGGTAAAACCAGCGTCCTTTTTGGAACGGGTAGCTTTTCTGAAGGTCTTGATCTACCGGGTGAGCTACTTGAAAACCTCGTGATTACCAAGATTCCTTTTGGTGTTCCTACCTCTCCTGTAGAGCGAGCACATTCAGAATATATTGAATCACGCGGCGGTAATCCTTTTATGCAGATTACTGTTCCAGAAGCGAGTAAAAAGCTTATTCAATCTGTGGGTAGATTGCTGCGCAAAGAACGAGATTCTGGTAGAGTCACGATCCTTGATAGACGCATAGTCACGAAGCGATACGGGAAATCCCTACTCGATTCGCTACCGCCTTTTAAAAGAACAATAAAATACTAATTTTACTGCCCTCAAGGTAGTTATGGGCCTGTCATCGCTAGGCCCTTGCATTCACAACCCAACATGACTAATCCATTGATTATTCATGTGGCTGCCCTAACAGCCGATAACGAGAACACTAGCTATTTATGGAAATGATTGAGCCAACCATGTTGGTCATACTTGCCTTGGTTGCATTTGCAGCAGGCTTTATCGATGCTGTCGCCGGTGGCGGAGGGATGTTAACCGTCCCAGCTTTGCTATCGCTTGGTTTACCGCCACACATTGCACTTGGAACTAATAAGCTGGCCGCAACGTTTGCCTCATCAACTGCCGCTTTTACTTACTATCGAAAGAAACTGTTCAAACCTGAATGTTGGACCAATGCATTCATATCGACATTAATAGGTGCAACAATCGGCACCCTGACTGTTGATGCCATTAGTACAGAGTGGTTAGAGAAGGTATTGCCATTAGTTATTCTGGCCGCTGCTGTCTATACCATTTTTCATAAGACTCCGGATGTGAGCCATAATGTGTCTCCTAAACCGTGTCCAGTACTTAAAAGAAAACAAAAGTACCAAGGATTCATTCTTGGCTTTTATGATGGTGTTGCAGGCCCAGGTACTGGCGCGTTTTGGACTGTGAGTTCTATGGCGCTTTATCGCTTAAATATCTTACTGGCTTCTGGTTTGTCTAAAGCGATGAACTTCACTAGCAACTTCACCTCTTTGGTGACCTTTGCGATTCTCGGTCATATTGATTGGGTTCTAGGTTTAACCATGGGGCTTTGTTTGATGGCTGGTGCATTTGTTGGAGCACATTCTGCTATTCGCTTTGGTGCTACATTTATACGACCTGTCTTTGTGACTGTTGTGAGTGTTCTTGCGATTAAACTGGCTTACGAAGCGTGGTTTGTAAACTTATAGCCACCAGCCAATGGGAAGCGAAATGAACCATTTTTCAAATCTTAAAAGTGTACTGGATACCTTAATTGGGCACAGTTCTCAGGTCGACAAAGCCCGTGGTGCTTATCATCAAGCCTTGTTTGACCGAACCTTATTTAAGTGCAGCTCTTCTATTTTAATGCCCTACGCACTTGAAACTCAAGCAACGTACAACACCATTATTCGTGAACAAGCGACAAATCAACTGACCGCATCTCGGGCCAACTACCTGACGGAAAAGCTGACTAACCAGATAGCTGCAATCCAAAGGGAGCTCGCTAACCATGATTTACGCTTAGACCGAAAAAGTAAGTCAGGCAAAAATCTCAACGACCTATACAACGAACTCGCTCAGCACCAAGATTGGCAAAAGCGACTGGTCGATTTAGTACGAGTACGAAAGTTAGCGTTTGATTCTGCGCCTCGCCACAGTAAGAAAAAAGCGGACGAGGCTTGGCAATTAGCAAAAGAACGATTAGAACGCTGTGAAGACTCAATGAAAAATATTGAGAGACTGATTAACTTAGAGAACCCTAAGCGAAATGAACACTGATAACACATCATCACCACTGGATAATGCGCCAGAAGAAGTTAAGTTAGCTGTCGACCTGATCTATCTGCTCGAAAGCAACGAAATCGACCCAAAAGTGGCGTTAGAAGCAATTAAGATTGTCCAACAAGATTTACAAGCCAAACTAGCATCTAGCATCTAGCATCTAGCATCTAGCATCTAGCATCTAGCATCTAGCATAAAAACATACAGGATTCACATGTACCAACTTAGCTTTTCTATGCCCGAATTTCTTGAAAACTACTGGCATAAAAAACCAACCATTTTAAAAGGTGGCTTCCAAAACTTCGTCGACCCAATTTCGCCGGAAGAACTTGCTGGTTTATCGATGGAAGAAGAAGTGGATTCTCGCTTTGTCTCTAACCTCGACAATCAATGGACTGCAGAACATGGTCCATTCTCAGAAGAGAAGTTTGGCGAACTCACTGAAACACATTGGCAATTGATCGTTCAAGCGGCTAACCACTGGCATCAGGGTGCCAATCAGCTGACTGAAGCGTTCCAAGCGTTACCAAACTGGTTATTCGACGATCTAATGATCTGCTATTCAGCACCAGAAGGTGGCGTAGGCCCCCATATTGATCAATACGATGTATTCATCATTCAAGGCCAAGGTAAACGCCAGTGGAAAGTCGGCGCAAAAGATATTGGCCAATACAAAGAGACCGTTCAAGCTTCTGCACTTCGTCAAATCGAAGGTTTTGACCCGATCATTGATGAAACTTTAGAGCCAGGCGATATCCTTTATATCCCACCAGGTTTCCCGCATGAAGGGAACACTTTAGAGCCGTCAATGAGCTACTCTATTGGCTACCGCTCCCCTAAAGAACAAGAGCTGATCAGCAACTTTGCCGACTTTGTACTTGCTCATGATATGGGTGATGTTCACCTGCATGATCCAGAGTTCAAAACGCAAGAAGGCTACGGCAAAATTCGTTCATCGGATTTAAGCAATCTCACTGACATGTTGAAATCTGCACTAGAGCAACCTGAAACCATCAGTGAATTCATGGGGTGTCTGCTAAGCCAATCACGCCACCAGCTAGATATCGTCGCTCCTGAGCCATTATGGACAGAAGAAGAGATCGCCCAACACTTAGAGTCAGAAGGCGAGATCTGTCGAGTATCGGGGTTAAAGGCGCTATACCATGAGAATGAAAGCAACACAGCTTACATCAATGGAGAAGTCGTTAAAGTTGAACAGGCTGATTCTTCGCTACTAAACGCACTGTGTGATGATTCGGTAATTAACTCAACAACTAATCTTTCTCCTTCAGGTGTCACTGTCGTGACGGAATTGGTGAATAAAGGTTACTGGTTTATCGAAGACTAACTTCGTTCATCGGTTTCGCGGATATCGCCAAGCCCTAGAGCATTAGAGCCCAAGAAAAATAAAAGGGACAAATGAAATCTTCATTTGTCCCTTTTTCTATTCAATTGTTAACTAAGCTTAAAAGCTATACAGTGAACAACTAGACTAAACCTTGAACTGATTAACCAATTTCTGCTGCTGTTGGGACAGTTGGTCAATTTCGCTACCCACTTGTTCAGAAGCTGCGGCTTGATCCAAGATCTTCGCACTCAAATCACGGATATTAACGACACTTTGGTTCACTTCACCGGAAACCGATTGTTGCTCTTCTGCCGCTCTCACGATCTGGTTGTTCATATCACTGATCGCTTCTATAGAAGTAAAGATCGAACCCAGATCTTCGACCGCTTTTTGAACATGTAATGCCGTGTCGTTAGCGAGAATATTACCTTCTTGTATCGCTTCAACGACATCTTGTGTGCCCGCGTGGACCTTGTCGATCACAGCTCTGATTTCACCAACCGATGACTGCGTTCGGCTCGCAAGGTTTCTTACTTCATCAGCAACGACAGCAAAACCTCGACCTTGTTCGCCTGCACGAGCCGCTTCAATCGCGGCATTCAATGCCAGTAAGTTGGTTTGCTCAGAGATTCCTTCAATCACACTTAAGATCTCAGTGATGTTACCGTTATTTTTAGCCAACTCTTCAACAATAGGCACGGCGCTCGACATACGATCCACCAGCTTTCTCATTTCACCGGCAGAAAGTTCGATAACCTGTTGGCCTTGCTGAGCAGAACGATTCGCTTCACAAGCGGCATCAACGGCTATTTCAGCATTTTGTACCACTAAGCCCGAAGTCTGAGTCATCTCTTCTGCTGCGGTCGCCACAAGATCCACTTCTTTAAACTGAGACTCACTACTTTCACGAGTACTTGATGCCGAGGCCTTCGCTTGGCTTGTCGTGCTCGCCACTTGCTCAGTGGTCTGAATCACCTCTTTAATCGTGTGTTGAAGCTTGTCTAAGAACAGGTTAAACCCTTGTGACAACTGACCAATTTCGTCTTGAGATTTCACTTCCAAGCGTTGCGTTAAATCACCTTCACCAGAAGCAATATCGTTCAGTCTCTCAACCACCTGTCGAATAGGCTTAACAATGGACAGTGAAGCAAAAGCAATGATCGCTAGACCGAAAAGAATAAAGCTAATACCCGCAATCACTTCAGTCTTAATACCTTCACTTAGCTTAGTACTAATAATGGCATCCAATTGATTCGCGTCAGCAACCACACTCTCTCTTGGAATCTCAAACAGCACACCCCAAGTTTGGTTGGCGGCAACAACAGGTGCAAATGCGAGTAACCACTCACCATTCTCACTCCATTGAGTCGTGACTTCGCCACCAAAGATAAAGTCCGTCATTAGATCGCTACTTGTATTGTTGCTTTGAAAACTCGAACCAACCGCAATACTTTGATCATCAGAAGCGATAACGGAACCGTCTAAGCTAACGACGTAAACCGCGCCTGCACCTTCAAACAAGCTTTGATCCGATTGAGTGACAACATTGGTTAAACCATCGAGCCTTAAGTCGATGCCCAAGAAACCAATCGCCACATCATCAACGATGATAGGCACCGAAATCGAAGACGTAAGCAGTTCTTGACCACCGCTACTCACAACTCTTGGCGTACTAATACACGTTTGTCCAGATGACAAAGGACAGAAAAAGCGTTCGCTATTGCTGTTATCACTCAATGTTGATTCTGATAACACGTTTGGAAGAACATTCTCACCATTATCTGCGACCTTCCAATAAGGAGCAAAACGCCCTCTTTCATTCGAGCCGACATAATCCGCATCGACATAATTCGCATCTTCAGCATCAAGTAAATCGGGCTTGAAGACTAGGTAAGCCCCTTGAATAGAATCAAAGTTCAAAACGGAACGACGAACCATTTCATCTAACGCAGTACGAAGCTCTTCACTTGGGGTAAAGTTTTCGTCTGCGTTGTTCTTTAGAAACTGAGCACTAGAAGCCAACATTTCTGCTCGATAAATAGCTTCATCGACATAACGTTGAGTTTCCTGAGCATTAAGTTGAGAAACGGATGCCAACAACTGTTGAGTTTTGTTAATCACTGATTCTGAGCTTTGAGATTTTATGACCTGTTGATTGCTCGTCGCGTTGTAGATCGAGAAACCAATGAGAGACAGTGACGTAATGATTAAACAACAACCTGCTAAGAGGGTTATTTTCCACTGTACTGATAGAGAGCGCATTTAATATCCTTATTTAAGCCAAAAGACTTCCATAACCGTAACCATCACATTAGTAACAAACTGCTATGCACAATGTGAATGAGTTAGACGAATAGCTTAGCGGATAATTACAGCACAAATTACGTGCATATAAAACGAAAGTTTATAGAAATGTTAATAAATCGTGTATTTTGTCTGTTATTGCTTTGATTTCAAGAGCTTTCAGCTTGTCAGACTTAGGCTTCTTTGTGCCTAAGCTTCCGGTCATGAATAACGCAAATTGCTTCAGAGCAGTTGCAACATTTCAAGGAAGCCTATGACTCCTTTTTATTTTATAACCTCAATAAATTCGGATTAGTTTTTATAATCCAAGCTATAGAATTTTATCTTGATCAACTTCACACTTTTTGGTTGCTAAGTAGACGCTCAATCTCTAATATCTCGCGCCTAGATTCCCAGGTTACTTTACTTATTTGGCTCTCCTTAATGGAACGCCAAGGCTTTTTACGTCCTAATTTTTGGAGAGATACGCAAATGTCCGCCACGTTTCCATTAGCGAAACTTACCTTTTTAATCGCTATCCTGACTGCCGTGGGTCAAATGACTCAAACGATGTACGTGCCTTCTATCGGTCATATGGCGGGTGAGTTCTTGGTTTCAGCATCTTCGCTTCAAGCTGTGATGGCGTGCTACCTGATCCCTTATGGTCTGTCGCAATTTGCATACGGTCCACTTTCTGATCGCCTAGGTCGCAAACCAATCATCGTCGTCGGTTTGATCATCTACATCATCGGTACTTTGGTGGCATTGTTTGCTCACGAATATGAATGGTTTTTAGCAGGTAGCTTTATACAAGGTTTGGGCATCGGTTGTGGTGGTGCGATGTCTCGTACATTGACTCGCGACTGTTTTGAAGGCGCAGAACTGCACCGCGCAAACAGCTTAATTAGCATGTGTGTGATTTTCTCACCATTGATGGCTCCTGTATTAGGTGGGTACTTAACAGAAGCTTTCGGTTGGCGTTCTAGCTACTTGTTCCTGGCGCTGTTTGGTATCGCAGTGGTGATCACCATGATGACGAGCATGATGGAAACTCTGCCAAAAGAACGACGCAAACATGAATCGGTTGCCAACAGCTACAAGTTCGTTCTATCTGACAAACGTTTCCAAGGTTTCTTATTGGTATTGGTCGCAACATTTGCAGGTGTAGCGGTATTTGAAGCTGCGGCAGGTGTATTACTTGGCGGAGTACTTGGCTTGCCAGCAACCACAGTAAGCTTGTTGTTTGTATTACCCATTCCAGGTTACTTAGTCGGTGCTGGCCTATCCAGTTACATCGCACAACGTAGCAGTGAGCGCCGCGCTCTGAATGTTGGACTAGTTGCTATCTTGGTAGGGTCTACCGTGGTGTTGATACCAGGTCTATTTAGTCAAACAACAGCATTAACTTTGATCGGTGGTGCTACGATTTACTTTTTGGGCGCTGGTATCTTATTCCCGGCGGCAACAACAGGGGCGCTTTCGCCATTCCCGTACCACGCAGGTACTGGAGGTGCAATTTTGGGTGGTATGCAAAATCTAGGTGCTGGCATCGCAACACTACTGGCCTCGTTCTTCCCAGCTCAAGACCAACTTCCGCTCGGTTGCTTGATGATTGCAATGTCATTCATCGCCATGCTTGGTTTACGTTGGGTTAATCGTAAACCTGACCATTCAAACGAAATGCCATTGGCTATCTAAAGTAAACTCTACCTCAGCTCAAACAACGAAGAGGGACAGACTGAAAAGTGTGTCCCTTTTTCATTGCACGTTTCCCCCAGCTCACATCTACCATCGATTCCATTAAACATTACTTTGATTTATTGAAAACAATAACAGACACTTACGCTGAAAGTACCAATCCAGAATCCAATTATAAATAACATCACTGGAAGAAAACTAACCACTAAAGGATGCTGGCATTAAAACGAGTAAGGTACACAATAGGATATACAGATGCGTTTCGCTTTAACCACATTAGCCGTATCGGCCGCACTTGTCGCCGGATGCAGCAATCAAGGAATAACAACCATGGACCACAACTCTCCATCGCAACTCATCGCACATCAAACCCAAGCTCCCGTAGCTAAGAAAGTCCCTCATGCAATGACGATTCATGGTGATACCCGAATCGATGATTATTACTGGATGCGTGATGATGAGCGCCAAGACCCAGAGATCTTGCAGCATCTTGAGCAAGAAAACCAGTACGCAGAGGCCGTGCTGAAACACACTGAAGCATCACAAGAACAGTTATTTGAAGAGATCAAAGGCCGAATCGCAAAAGACGACCATTCGGTTCCAGTTCGCAAAGGCAGCTACTACTACTCGAATGAAGTCACAGGTGACAACGAATACCCAGTTCACTTGCGTGAAAATGACTTTTTAGGTACAGACAAGCAAGTCATCTTAGATGTTAACGAACTAGCAAAAAACCATGAATTTTTCAGCATAGGTGGCTTAACGATCAGCCCAAGCGAAAACTTGTTGGCCTATGGCGAAGACACGCTGAGCCGCCGTATTTACACCATCAAGATTAAAGACCTCACGACAGGTGAATACCTAAAAGATGAAATTGAAGGTGCTTCGAGCACTATTGCATGGCAAAACGACAACCAAGCCTTTTACTACATCAAAAAAGATCCACAAACATTACTTGGTTATCAAGTTTACCGCCATGTGTTAGGCACACCTCAAACAAGCGATGAGCTAATCTACGAAGAAGCCGATAGCGCTTATTACACCTCTTTAAGTAAAAGCAAAGATGGTGAACAGGTCTACATTTGGCACTCGAGTACAGAAACCAGCGGTGTTTCAGTCATAGATGCCAACAACCCAAACGCTAAAGCTGAAGCTTTCTACCCACGAGAAACGGGTATCGAGTACAGCATCGCTAAGCTAGGTGATTGGTACTACATCTACACCAACTACCAAGCGGTCAACTTCCGTTTAATGAAAGTCACTGCTGAAGAGATACATGACCGCTCTAAGTGGGTCGATGTCATTCCTGCTGACGAGAATACTCAGCTTGTTGACTTCGAGCTGTTTGATGACCATCTGGTTTACGAGCAACGTGCGAATGGCTTGTCTACAGTGAAAGTTCGTCAACTTTCAACAGGGAAAGAGTTCCCACTTGAATTTAACGACACTGCTTTTGCTGCTTACCTAACCAGTAACTATGAATTAGATAACTCAAAAGTTCGCGTCTATTACAGCAGCTTAACCACGCCAGGTACTTACTATGATTTCGACCTAAGTTCAGGAGAATCCGAAGTCATGAAACAAACACCTGTATTGGGTGATTTCGAAGCGGATAACTACCAATCAGAGCGAATTATGGTAACGGCTCGCGATGGTAAGCAAGTACCTGTCTCTCTGGTTTATCGCAAAGACTTATTCAAGAAGGACGGCACTAACCCAATCTACCAATACGGCTATGGCTCTTACGGCCACACGATCGAACCAACCTTTGGCTCGGCTCGTCTCAGCTTACTAGATCGCGGATTCGTTTATGCGATCGCACATATTCGAGGTTCAGAGATGCTTGGGCGCCCTTGGTATGAGGACGGCAAAAAGCTAACCAAGCAAAACACGTTCAACGACTTTATCGATGTAACCAAAGGGCTGGTTGAAGAAGGCTACGGCGCACAAGATAAAGTGTTCGCCGTTGGTGGTTCTGCTGGCGGTCTATTGATGGGCGCAATCATCAACCAAGCACCAGAACTGTACCGTGGCATCGGAGCACATGTTCCGTTTGTAGACGTTGTCACAACCATGCTTGACGAATCGATTCCTCTCACCACCAACGAGTATGACGAATGGGGCAACCCGAACGATAAGACCTATTACGATTACATGCTAGGTTACTCACCATATGACAATGTGAAGGCTCAAAGCTACCCGAACATGTTGGTAACAACAGGCTTGCATGACTCACAAGTACAATACTTTGAACCCATGAAGTGGGTGGCGAAGCTGCGTGAGATGAAAACAGACAACAACGTGCTGCTGTTCAAAACCGATATGGAAGCCGGTCACGGTGGCGCTTCTGGTCGATTTAAGCGACTAAGAGAAGACGCACTTGAATACGCGTTCTTTTTAGACTTGCTAAAGACTCAGTAGATTCTGCGCAAAAGTGAGTCTTCACACCATTTTGTCGCCATTTAGGGGCGACAAAATGGCGACAGAAATTATTAAGCATGCTTAAATACGATTAATCATGAAACCCACCAAATCAGCAAGCCCTTGAAAAGCAAGCAATCACAAGGGTTTACGAGAGGTATAAAAACAAATGAAAGTAATTAGCTTCAACATCAATGGCCTTAGAGCCCGTCTTCATCAGCTTCAGGCTATTATCGATAAGCACCAACCTGATGTGATTGGTCTACAAGAGATCAAAGTGCACGATGAAGCCTTCCCACTAGCCGATGTTGAAGCTATGGGTTACAAGGTTTACTTCCACGGTCAAAAGGCGCACTACGGTGTGGCTATGCTGTGTAAGCAAGAGCCCATTTCGGTACAGAAAGGCTTTCCTACAGACAATGAAGATCATCAAAAGCGTATGATCATGGCGACGTTTGGAGATGACAACGGAGAAAAGGTCACTGTGCTAAATGGTTACTTCCCTCAAGGGGACAACATTAAGCATGAAACCAAATACCCGTACAAGCGCCAGTTCTACAAGGACTTAATGACGTACCTGAACGATTACCACAACAAAGATGAACAAGTGATCGTAATGGGCGACATTAATATCAGCCCTACCGATATTGATATCGGTATTGGTGAACCTAATGCGAAACGTTGGTTGAAAACCGGTAAATGTTCTTTCCAACCAGAAGAGCGCGAATGGTTAAAAACACTGATGGATTGGGGCTTTGTGGATAGCTTCCGTTTACTACACCCTGAAGTGAACGATCAATACTCATGGTTTGATTACCGCTCAAAAGGCTTCGTGGACAACCGCGGCCTGCGCATTGATGTGGTACTTGCGACTCAGAAGCTTGCTGATAAATGTACTGAAGCGGGCATCGACTACGAGCTACGCGGCATTGAAAAACCGTCAGACCACGCGCCGATTTGGTCGACGTTTAAGTAGTTACTTTTAGGTAACAAAACTTAGCCATATAAAAAAGAGAGGAGTTAATATCTCCTCTCTTTTTTCTTCGTGACTCTATCTGCCATATACCTAATTAAGCGGCCAAGCGGTCGTGCCGTCAACATCTAACGGCGTCTTAGCAAATTCATCTAAGCAATAGCCTTGATTAGATGATGCAAAATATGTCAAAGGCATGTTACTTAGACTAAGAGCAGTGACTTGTTGCTTCGCTTTATCACTGAAACTGAATCCCCACATATCTAAGTATTGTGTCATATCCCTTTCTGCAACGTAGCTTAATGCGATAAGTAACCAGTCATTGTTGGTGATGCCTTCGGCTTCCTGTTTGGTGTAATCTGAAAAACCAATCGAGCCTTTACCGTTGTTCCAAAGAGTATCACTGGCTTTCAAGCGATTAAACTCGCGTTCAATCAAGTGTAAGCGCCCTAGTAAATGCCAACCTGAATTCAATACACCTTGCTGCTCAGTCAACATCATCATTTGAATGAACATACGAGCCCCCCAACTCCAACCCGTTTGATTTTGAGCCGCCATAAAAGCGTTTGGATCTGGTTGAGTTCGGCTCTGCTGTAAAAGTTGATACTGCCCTTTAAAGTCTAGGCTTTGGCAAGACGATACCTTTGTCGTGTCTTTGTAATACTTTGATTTACTAAAATACGAATAATAGTTGGTTGTTGAGTGGCCTTCCCATCCAGCGAATCTAAAACGTCCTCTTTCCAGTCCATGACCAAGCTCGTGCAAATCACCATGCCCTAGAGGATGAAAAGACCAATAAGCATCGTAAGGGTTTCCTGAACAACCGTAACCACAAGTCGCTTGATCGGCATTCATGTGCTTCACAATATCAATGTTCGCAATTTCCCAACCCTTTGCCTCTCCGTATTGATGAATTTCAGCAATTTCATCAATTCCTGGCCCTTTGAAACCTGCAAGTGCATGAGGAAGGTTGTGTACGTAACGCTCAGTGGCGAGAGCCATATCATGCGGCTGTGCCCAATCAGAAGCTCCAATAGACTCTTTCATCTTGTCTAGCTTAGAGTGAACTTCAAATCCGGGAGTCACCAACTCAGCCCAATCAAACTTTCCTTCTTCAAGCTGCGCGACAAAGCTATCGTTGTCCGCTTTACTTCGCCAAACAGGGTGTTGGGCAACATTTTCAAAACGGAGCTCTACATCGATATCGTTGGTATCAAAATGAACTTGTAATGTCCCGCCATAGGCAGAGGTCAGGTATATCGTTTCTCCATGTTTTACGGGGTAAGTTACCGAAGTCAAAAACTTCGGCCTTGCATAGCCGTCTTTACCCGAAAACTCATGAGTCGCACCACTACGTAGTGTGTTAAGGGCAATCGACGTTGCCACTTTGTTATTATCTAATCGCGTCACTTTGATCGTCTTACCCGGTAAGGCGTATACACCCGCCGCACGGAAATTTCTCTTTGACTCTAAAGTAATATTCTTGCTGATGAGAGGGACATTCTTAAAGTTCTTGGTGCTGAAGTTCCCTAAACTCGGCTGTGCTGCATTATGTTGTCGAGTGTTGTATGTCGCGTAATCACTGTAATACGATCGAAGAAAGTCGATTCTATCTGTTACGTCTTTACCCATTGGGTACTTAACGTCTTGTCGGTAGCGATCAGCAAGTAGCAGTAACAGCTTTTCATATTCGTAGTTCTTGGATGCAAAGAGATCAATTTTTTTGCTATCAAGCGTCGTTAGGTGTGAACGAATACTGTTCGCTGCCTTATAGAACTCTTCATCCATGTTGGACTCATCTGGGCAAGATTTGTCATCACATAAATTTAAGTCAACAGTGAAACTATCGAGTTTCAGGCGCTGTAAAAGTGCTTGCTGTTTGACGATATTATCTGGCATGCGATCAATCAGTTGCGTTGAATCCCAATTTGACAGCCCTAGCCTGCGCCAATAGTTATCACCAACATACGTCATATGCATTTCTGCAAATAGTGCGTTGCCTAAGTCCGTCATACCGCCATCAAGATGCAAGTACAGCACGGGAATCTTTCTGTTGAACGCCAAACGTAACCCCGTCATTACATCGTTAATTTCGTCACCATCATTTAACTTTTGAGACAAAATCAATAAATCAGGGTTGTTCGTTTCAATACATTGGCTTAATTTGCTGCCGTCACAGGCGTTATCATCATTGATAACCATCGAAGGATTGATGTTGCTCGTTAGCCAGTTTCGCGTTGCTTTGTCATCAGGAAAATAATAAGACTGATCCATCTGAGCCAAGACAACATTCTTAGGTGAACTTGTGCCTGATGCCCAACCCACCAAGTTTTTCAACCACACTTCCATTTCTGCGTTGACTGAATCCGTTGAACGTTGCTTAGTTCGAAATGGGTTACTTGCTAACGCAGCGTAACGACTACCGCTCGATGTATAACCTGCAATACCAATCGCAAGCTCTTGGTCAGTATATCCACTCTGCATCGCTTTATTGGTTTGCAGGATGACATCGTTGAAGCCGTAAGTTGGTAAGATTATCGCGGCATCGTGTGTTGGATCCCAATGAAGATTGCGCAGCGGCGTGCCGTCTGAATTTTTAGACAGAGACTGTTTAATTTGACTGTAATCAGATTTGTATTGGGCAACGAGCGTTTGGCTGGCGTCAATAAACTCATTGGCATTAGATACAAGGGATGCATCTCCGGATTCAAGCGCTTTTTGTACCGCCGTTTTACTCGGAGGTTGAGCGGAATCACTAGAACCACCACATGCAGAAAGTAGTAGAGACGACGGAAAAATTAGACACAAAGATAAGATGTTTTTTTTCATTGTTATACGACACTCAAAAAAATTGGAGCAAGTGTATCTATGGGTTTAATGAAGTCAATTGATTCGACTAATGGGTTCGTAATTTATGGAGTGAATTTAACAAATACCACTTAAACTTATTAGAACCCGAACAATTGAATTGAAATTAAAAACGGCGCTACAAGAGCGCCGTTTATCTAAGAAAATCTGTATCGTAGAGTTAACTTAACGGTCTTAGGTAAGCAAGGAAACGCTTCTCTGCGAATTTGAAAATCGCAATGATGATAAACGTTAGCGCCATGTAGAATAGACCTGCAGTTAGGAAAGACTCGAATGGAGCGTAGTAACGAGAGTTGACCAAACGTGCAGCACCAGTTAGATCCATAATGGTTACGATACCTGCTACCGCTGAACCATGAAGCATAAAGATAACTTCGTTACTGTAAGCCGGTAATGCACGACGTAGAGCACTTGGCAAAATGATGCGGCGGTAAGTCTTTGGTGTGCTCATGCCGTACGCTTTCGCGGCTTCAACCTCACCTTTCGGTAAGCCATTAATAGCACCACGAATGATCTCTGCAGTATATGCTGATGTGTTCAGAATAAACGCAACTAAAGCACAGAACCACGCGTTTTCCCATAGTGTATCTTTTACTGGGAAGAATTGGTCCATACCGTAGTAAATCAGGTACAACTGCACCAATAACGGCGTACCACGGAAGAAATAAATGAACGACCAAGCCGGAGCGTTAATCAGCATATTTGGACTATTGCGAGCGATAGCTAATGGTATGGCTACGAATAAGCCAACAATCAAAGCGACACAAACCATCCAAGCCGTTGTCCACAAACCACCAAGGTAAATCGGCAGGCTTTCAATTATCAATGAAAAGTCCATAACTACCTCGCGTGGATACTGAATTTACGTTCAACCAACTTAAGTAAGCCCGTCGAAACACTGGTGAAGAATAAGAAGATGATTGCCACCGTCATATAGAAGGTAAATGGCATTTTGGTTGAACCCGCCGCCAGAGCGCTAACACGTACCATGTCTTCAAGGCCAATAATAGAAACCAGCGCGGTAGTTTTTAGTAAAACCAACCAGTTATTACCAAACCCCGGCAATGCGTGACGAATCATTTGCGGTAATAGAATACGACGGAATGCTAAGACAGGGCCCATGCCATAGGCCTTTGCCGCTTCCATCTCACCGCTGTCGACAGCCATTATCGCACCACGGAAGGTTTCTGCCATGTACGCGCCGAAGATGAATCCAATGGTTAAGACGCCAGCAATGAATGGGCTGACATCAATATAATCAGGTAGGTAAGCGGTCCATTCGTGGTTAGGGTCACTTGATGTGAACCACTCATTGAGCCACTCATTGATGGAATACAAACTGTTGTTTAAAAGGATTTGTCCACCAAAGAAAATCAGCATCATCAATACGAGATCGGGTATACCTCGAATAACGGTTGTGTAGAGGGTTGCAATTGCACGAGCCCAGCGATAAGGCGCGAGTTTAGCTAAGGCACCTAGCATACCAAGAACCATAGCTAAAATTAGCGACAGTAAGGCAACTTCGATTGTAAGCACCGCCCCTTTCAGGATCGACGCTTCATATCCTTGTAAATCAAACATAATGAATTCCAACAGAACTGCGAAAAAGTTGGTAAGACAGGGAGAGGTGATCCTCTCCCTTAAGAAGTGACGCTAGAGATTACTTACCGTATACGTCGTAGTTGAAGTATTTAGCAGCGATATCTTGGTAGATGCCTTTTTCACGTAGTGAAAGGATTGCGGCATCCAATTGCTTAGTCAGATCTTTGTCTTGCTTACGTAGAGCAATACCAAAACCTTCACCGAACCACTTAGGATCAGTGAGTGATGGACCAACAAACTCGTAGTCTTCACCACCCGCTTTGTTTAGTACACCTTCTTCTAGAGCAGATGCATCAC
Organism: Vibrio sp. FF145; assembly: GCF_041439075.1. Lineage (NCBI taxonomy): Bacteria > Pseudomonadati > Pseudomonadota > Gammaproteobacteria > Vibrionales > Vibrionaceae > Vibrio > Vibrio sp. FF145. The sequence goes on along the minus strand of NZ_JBGONH010000036.1, from coordinate 27,121 downwards.
CCAGTACAGCAGCAACACGACCGTTAGCTAGATCAAGGTAAGCTTCGTCAAATGAACCGTAACGAACGATTTCTACTGTGTCGCCGTAGTTATCTGTTAGGTACTTGTCGTGAGTTGTTGCACGTTGAACGGCAATTTTTTGACCACTTAGATCATCAAAGTTAAGGTCTGCACCTTTTTTAGCGATGAACTTGTTCGGGATAAGTGCGTATTTACCTGTGAAATCGATCTTTTTCTTGCGCTCTTCCGTGATAGACATTGCCGCAATGATCGCATCATATTTACGAGCAAGCAGAGAAGGAATAATACCATCCCAATCTTGTGCAACGATCTTACACTTCACCTGCATTTCAGTACAAAGCGCGTTAGCCATATCGACATCGAAGCCTTTCAACGAACCGTCAGCTTCTGTCCAGCTAAATGGAGGGTAAGCACCTTCAATACCGAAACGTACTGTTTTCCATTCTTTTGCTTGAGCTACGCCCGTTGCAGCAGTTGCAGCAAGTGCCGCGACTAATAACCACTTTTTCATATCCCTACTCCTGTGATTTAGGTTTTTATGTTTTGCTAATTTTAATATTGTGTTTGTTGTTACTTGTTGTATTTCATTGTTAACACTGTCGCCATTTACCTTAGCAACAGCATTTCAATTCTGATTAGTAAATCGATGAGATAAATTGTTGTAATCGCTCAGATTCAGGCTCAGTAAACAGTTTAGCTGGATCGCCCTGTTCTTCCACCAAGCCTTGATGTAAGAACATCACATGATTTGATACGTCACGAGCAAAAGCCATTTCATGTGTTACCACAAGCATGGTTCTTCCTTCTTCTGCTAGATCGCGCATTACACCAAGTACTTCCCCTACTAACTCAGGATCAAGTGCCGATGTTGGTTCATCAAATAGCATTACTTCAGGATCAACCGCTAACGCTCTTGCAATCGCAGCACGCTGTTGCTGTCCGCCAGATAAATGACCCGGGTAGTAATCTTTGCGTTCATATAGCCCTACTTTCTTCAGTAGCAGCTCAGCATTTTCAATCGCTTGTGCTTTAGGTACACCTAAGACGTGAACAGGCGCTTCGATAACATTTTCGAGAACGGTCAGATGAGACCACAGGTTGAAACCCTGAAAAACCATCGCCAGACGAGAACGGATTCGCTGTACTTGTTTTTCATTGGCAGGAACAGAAACACCTTGGCGGTTGTTTTTCATTTGAATTAATTCGCCATTAACCCAAATCTCGCCAGCGGTAGGTGTCTCTAAAAGGTTGATACATCTAAGGAAAGTACTTTTACCCGATCCTGAAGAACCGATAATCGATACTACATCGCCTTTATGCGCAGAAAGTGAAATTCCCTTTAAAACTTCATTTTGACCAAACGTTTTGTGTAAATCCTTTATGTCCAGCGCTGGTACATCTTTCATGCGCTTTCTCTCCCAAGTTTGTGAAAATGCAAGGTACTCCGACCTTTTCATGCGATACAAACTAGCACCACACGAAACAACATGCAACAAATTATTAACCTAATAATTGAGAATAAATAGCTATTAACTCTGACTTATTATGCAATGAATAGCGTTTTAGTCTCAATTTACTGAATGAAATGTATCAACGAGCTGTAATTGCGACTCTGTCATTGTTTAAATAAAGTTAATCAAAATGAGATTCTCGTAGCTTGATGCCTCACAAGAAAAACACGTTTTGTGAACTTAAAAACGGCGCTTCCGACAAAATCTAACACCCGCAGTAGTACACCAAACTCACTATACGAGAACGTTATTTGAAGGTCGTTGAGTGGTTAAAACTTCATAGGCAACTAAGAGACCAGTTACTAATAGTGAAACCACTCAGTAAGTAAGAGGTATCCGGCTGATGCTATGTAGAGCAAGACATGAAGAAGATAGCTAACGTCAATTTGTGAAAACTAATTACACAATTCATCAACGGTACGTTAATGAATCGCTTCGTTTTGTAGCTTTCTTTCACATAAACTCATAAAGTGATCAAGATCAATCACCCTAAAGGGTAAGCTTGTTAGACTCAGCAGCAAAGAATAAGGCATTAAAAATGCCAAACATTTCTTTTAACTTAGCTGCATAAAGCACATCAAAACCGTGCAACATAATATTAATAAGTTATAACTAAGAAATAACGCAATTACGCGAAATTTTATAATTCAATTTTAGAATTACTAACATAAAAATATGAGGAATCTATGTCAGACGTTGTGAATAATGCGAACTCTGAAGTAGAAGAGAAAAGCTATAAAGAGCTACACCGCCCTGCTTCTGAATTTGAGAGCCGCTCAGATTACTTAGATCACGAACTTCAAATCATGAAGCCTCGTCGTTTTGGCCTAAACCTTCCAGGCCGTGATTTCCGTTTTGAACTTGAAGATCTTGTTCCTGCACTTGCTGGTACCATCGGTATCATCGCGATGTACTCTGCAGTAATGATGTCTTGGGCTGATGGCCTAACTCAAGCTTGGGATCACGTAAACCTAGGTAAAGACTTCGCGATTGAAGTTGCTCGTGTAGAAATGCTGATTCCTGCACTGCTGTTCTGTATCCTTGCTTCTGGTTTCTTCAACCCTAAAGCAAACCTTGCCGGTAACCACGGCCCAATGATTCCTCTTATTGGTACCATCGCTCTCGCTGGTGCTCACCCTCTTGCATTGGCTATCCTTATCGGTGTCTTCGGTCTAATCCTAAGTTTCCTAAAAGGCGGCTCCAAGCTGGTTAACCTGACTTCGGAAGGTACCGCTGGTGGCTTGCTCATTTTCTTAGGCCTAACGGGTACCATGAGCCAAATTAACTCGATTCAAGCATGGGCGGTTGGTCTTCAATCTTCTACTGTTGAAGCGGGCAGCATGGGTTACGTTGGTTTAATCGTTCTTGCTATTACTATTGCTATCTATGCTTTCTTAGCAAAAGTGAACAAGCGTTGGTTAGCTATCCCAGTTTGTGCATTCACAGGCCTTGCTATTGCATTAGCATTGGGCGCTGGTTTCGATATCGTATTCGAAACTGAAATGGGTATCCCAAACCTAAACCCAGTTTACTGGTGGGGTTCGACTTCTGAAGGTTGGATGCTTGGCTTACCAAACGTTGAACACTTCATCGCTTCTCTACCATTCGCAATTCTTGCCGTAGCAATGTGGTCGCCAGATTTCCTAGGTCACCGTATCTTCCAAGAACTGAACTACCCTAAAAAGTCTGAAAAAGTTCTGATGGACGTTGATGACACAATGACTATGTGTTCAGTTCGTCAAATGGTGGGTACTGCGGTTGGTGGTGGTAACATCACTTCTTCTTGGGGTACTTACATGATCCCAGCAGCAATCGCGAAACGTCCAATTCCTGGCGGCGCAATCTTGCTTGGTTCTCTATGTATTATTGTTGCGATTCTTGGTTTCCCAATGGACGTTGCAGTATGGCCACCAGTGATGCGTGTTGCGCTACTTGTAGGTGTGTCTCTACCTCTACTTGAAGCGGGTATGCAAATGGTTAAGGATTCAAAGGATTCTCAAGCAGCTGGTATCTGTATCTTCGGTTCAGCGGTTGTTAACCCTGTATTAGCATGGGCTCTGACTATGCTTCTTGATAACAACGGTCTAATTGGTGATAAAGAGCGTGCGAAGCGTCTATCATTTGTAGATAAGATTGTAATCCCAGTTGGCGTTTTAGTTATCTGTTTAGTAGCAATGCTTGCAGTTGGTATGCTAGAAAGTCAATATGGCCTAAAAGCTTGGCTATAATGCTCATTACTACACAAAAGTAGTATTGGGATTAAAAAAAAGTTTGGGTGGCAACCCCTGCCACTCAAATTTTTTCAACTTTTTTTGGCATTTATTGATTTAGTTTAAGGTTTACAGAAATTTTTTAGCGTAGTCTTGAATACATAGAGTAAAGACAACATATAAAAGGTAGTGACAATATATATAACCATATGACGCTCATATGCTCATATATATTGTTATTAATAAGAGTGTACTACCCTTACGAGGGGCGCTGGCTCAACAGTGTTAATGTACGTATTTTTTCTACTAAAAAGGTAGGTATGTCATGGCAGAGCAATTTGCTAAAGCTTGGGAAGATTTTGCTGCAGGTGAGTGGCAAAGCGAAGTAAACGTTCGTGATTTCATTCAAAAGAACTACACGCCATATGAAGGCGACGAGTCTTTCCTAGTTTCTGAGGGTACTGAAGCAACTAACAAGCTTTGGTCTTCGGTAATGGAAGGTATCAAACAGGAAAACGCAACTAAAGCACCTGTAGATTTCGATACTTCTGTTATCTCTACCATTACTGCTCACGATGCAGGTTACATTGAGAAAGATCTTGAGACTATCGTTGGTCTACAAACTGAGAAGCCACTAAAACGTGCAATCATCCCTAACGGTGGTGTACGTATGGTTGAAGGTTCTTGTAAAGCATACGGTGAAACTCTTGACCCAATGGTTTCAAAAATCTACTCAGAATACCGCAAAACACACAATGCTGGCGTTTTCGATATCTACACTCCTGATATCCTAAAATGTCGTAAGTCTGGTGTTCTGACTGGTCTTCCTGATGCTTACGGCCGTGGTCGTATCATTGGTGACTACCGTCGTGTTGCACTTTACGGTATCAACTTCCTAATGAAAGACAAAGCTGCTCAATTCGCTTCTCTACAAGAGCGTTTCGAGAACGGCGAAGATCTTGCTGCTACAATGCAATTGCGTGAAGAGATCTCTGAGCAACATCGTGCTCTAGGTCAAATCAAGCAAATGGCTGAGAAATACGGTTTCGATATCTCTGAGCCAGCTCAAACTGCTCAAGAAGCTATTCAGTGGACTTACTTCGGCTACCTAGCTGCAGTTAAATCTCAAAACGGTGCTGCAATGTCTCTAGGTCGTACTTCGACTTTCCTAGACATCTACATCGAGCGTGATATCGCTGCTGGCAAAATCACAGAAGACCAAGCACAAGAGATGATCGACCACTTCGTAATGAAGCTGCGTATGGTTCGTTTCCTACGTACTCCTGAGTACGATGAGCTATTCTCTGGCGACCCAATCTGGGCTACAGAATCTATGGGTGGTATGGGTGTTGATGGTCGTACGCTAGTAACGCGTTCGAACTTCCGTTTCCTTAACTCTCTATACACTATGGGTCCTTCTCCAGAGCCAAACATCACAGTTCTTTGGTCTGAGCAACTACCTGACGGCTTCAAGCGTTTCTGTGCGAAGGTATCTATCGATACTTCTTCTATCCAGTACGAAAATGATGACCTAATGCGTCCTGACCTTGGTTCTGATGATTACGCAATCGCTTGTTGTGTATCACCAATGATCGTTGGTAAGCAAATGCAGTTCTTCGGCGCTCGTGCTAACCTTGCAAAAACTATGCTTTACGCAATCAACGGCGGCGTTGATGAGAAGCTTAAAATGCAAGTTGGCCCAGTTGGCGACAAGATCACTGACGAAGTACTTAACTACGATGACGTAATGGGTCGCCTAGACACATTCATGGATTGGTTAGCTAAGCAATACGTGACTGCGCTTAACAGCATCCACTTCATGCACGACAAGTACAGCTACGAAGCGTCTCTAATGGCTCTTCATGACCGTGACGTTCGTCGTACTATGGCTTGTGGTATCGCTGGTCTGTCTGTTGCTGCTGACTCACTGTCTGCAATCAAATTCGCGACTGTTAAACCAATCCGCGACGAAGATGGCATTGCAACTGACTTCGAAATCGAAGGCGATTACCCTAAATACGGTAACAACGACTCTCGTGTAGATGACATTGCTTGTGAACTAGTTTCTACGTTCATGAACAAGATCCGTAAGCTTAAGACTTACCGTGATTCAATCCCTACACAGTCAGTTCTTACTATCACGTCTAACGTGGTATACGGTAAGAAAACAGGTAACACTCCAGACGGTCGTCGTGCTGGTGCTCCTTTCGCTCCTGGTGCAAACCCAATGCACGGTCGTGATGAGAAAGGCGCTGTAGCTTCACTAACGTCTGTAGGTAAACTACCGTTTGCTGATGCTCAAGATGGTATCTCTTACACTTTCTCTATCGTGCCAAACGCGCTAGGTAAAGAAGAAGATAGCCAACGTGCTAACCTTGCAGGCCTAATGGATGGTTACTTCCACCACGAAGCTGGCATTGAAGGTGGTCAACACCTTAACGTGAACGTTCTTAACCGTGAAACTCTAGAAGACGCAGTTAAGCACCCTGAGAAATACCCTCAGCTAACGATTCGTGTTTCTGGTTACGCTGTACGCTTTAACTCTCTGACTACAGAGCAGCAAGCTGACGTAATCGCACGTACATTTACTGAGTCTCTATAAGCTCACGCTCAATAGACAGTAAAAACTATTAGCCTCGCCAATGTGCGGGGCTTTTTTATATCTACCCTAAATCTCATCAATAACCCTCCCCTAAGAAAGATTAGATTGGCCACAAAAAGCACACTCGCATTCACTTTTTTTCTACAAATCCACTCAAACTACGGTACTATTTCTGTTCATCATTTTAGAGTAACCGCTACATGAAATACCTTCGTTATTTACCACTGATTCTCCTCTCTTGTTCATCACTGGCATCTGAACGCTCTACGTTAACTTTTGCGTTAGACAACGATGGTATCTTTGGTGTCGACCAAGACTATACCAACGGTTTATTTCTGGGTTACACATCGTCAAGTATTACGCCATACGCTTGGGTAAAACCATTAAGCCTTTCCTATTGGGGCGCAAGCTCTTTAGATAAATGGGAAATCACCATTGGTCACAAGATGTACACGCCTTCTGACATTGAATTAGAAAAGCCATCAACCAATGATCGTCCATACGCAGGTTACCTACATACAGAATTCAACTACATCAGCTTGAACCCACAACAAGCCCAGCGTTTTAACATCACGTTTGGTACTACAGGCGAGCGCGCACTTTCCGAAGACGCTCAAAAACTGGTTCACTCAATCACTAAATCAGACGAACCTATGGGTTGGAAGTATCAAGTTGATGATGAGTACGCAGGTAGCCTTGGTTACTTAAGTCATTTCAACCTAATGCGTAATCAAGCATTAGCGAATACTGACTTCGAGATATCTAACGTATCAGAGATCAACGTTGGTAATTTTAGAAGCGACATTTCTACTGGATTTATGTTCCGTTGGGGTACTGACTTGGGCGGCAACTTTGGCGCAGCGAACATCAGCACAGAAAACCCATTCAAAGCAGGCATGATAGGTGCTTCAAATACAGGTTGGTTTACTTACGCAGGTCTTGAAGGGCGTTACCGATTTAATGACCTGACTGTCGAAGGGGATCGTTCCGGTGTTAATGATTATGCAAAGAAAAATGACCAAGATCCTGCGATCTACGATGTCACTTTAGAGAACATTCAAGCGACAGCGATACTTGGTGTTGCTTGGTATAACCAATACGTTGGTGCATCTTTCGCACTTACCGCAAAAACACCCGATTACCAAGAAGCAACAAAGTCAGTGTACGGTACTGGTGGCATCACTATGTTTGCTTTCTTCTAGCCATAGAAAAGGCTTTCACCGCCTGCTTTTCAAGTTAAATAAAGGCAATCATCTTCACAGGTGATTGCCTTTATTTTTAAAGACCTAGTTACCATTTGACCCTATTTTATGTACCGTTTTTGTAATAAAATAAACGGTATAAATTCCTATACGAGAATAGCTCATGTCTACAACTGGTCGCATTCACTCATTCGAATCTTGTGGTACTGTCGATGGCCCTGGTATCCGCTTTATTGTGTTTCTTCAAGGCTGCTTAATGCGTTGTATGTACTGCCATAATCGCGATACATGGGATCTTCATGACGGAAAGGAAGTAACGGTCGAAGAGATCATTAACGAAGCAAAATCATACCGTCATTTCATGAAAGCCTCTGGCGGTGGTATCACCTGTTCAGGTGGCGAAGCGATGCTACAACCTGAGTTTGTTCGTGATTTTTTCCGCGCGGCTCAAGCTGAAGGCATCCACACTTGTCTTGATACTAATGGCTATATTCGTAAACACACTGAAGTGGTCGATGAAGTACTAGAAGCCTCTGATCTGGTAATGCTGGATCTTAAACATATGCGAGATGAAATTCACCACGATTTCATTGGTGTATCAAACCGACGTACTCTGGATTTTGCACGCTACCTACACAAAATAGGTAAGAAGACGTGGATTCGTTATGTGATTGTTCCTGGTTACACAGATACGCCAGAAGATGCGCATCTTCTGGGTGAATTCATTAAGGACATGGATAACATCGAAAAAGTAGAACTGCTTCCATACCACAAGCTAGGTGCTCATAAGTGGGAAGCATTGGGTCACGACTACCCTCTTGAAGGTACAAATCCGCCAAGCAAAGAAAAAATGGACGAGATTGTTGCTATCCTCAGTCAATACCATTCAAACGTAAAATACTAATTTAGACTTACGTTAATAGTGATTTCAAACGCCTCAATTTCGATTGGGGCGTTTTCTTTTTTGGTTAAAACAATCCTTTCACTTTTCTTTACAACTTTTGTTTATCAATTCAAAAAATCATATTAAATCCGTGTTGAGATCATGTTTCCACTCTTAGGAATGCTGTTACTCTTACTGCAACAAAATAATATAACATTTAGTTTTTTAGTGAGGTTCCTCCCATGGAAATGACCAATGCTCAGCGTCTAATTCTATCAAATCAATACTACCTAATGTCTCAAATGGATCCTGAGAACTCAGCTAAATACCAGCGTCTACAAACGATTGTAGAACGTGGTTACGAACTCCAAATGCGTGAGCTTAACAAAGAATTTGGTTGTTTAACTGAAGCAGAATGTCGCGAAATTATCGACATTATGGAGATGTACCATGCGATGCAAGAGTCGAATAAAATGCTTGCAGATCAAGAGCGTGCGGAAGTCGACCAACGTCGTCTACAATTCCTAGGTTTCGATATCGCTTCTGAAGCACAAATCGTACATTACGTGCGTTTCCTTGTTGACTCTGAAGGACTTTACCCTCAATTTGACAAAGCAGATCACCACTTCAATAGTCAAATGCCAATGTTAGAAAAGTACCGTCGCATGCTAACAACATGGCGCAACTGCCCTCGTCAGTACCACCTATGTGCGACAGAGCTATCTCAAATCTTTAGCGCTTAATACGTTAATAGATCAGCGATAACTTTTAAAAAAATTTCAAGAAAAAGGGTTACTCATCATGAGTAACCCTTTTTTAATGTTCGCATACAAACAGAAACCGGGAATGATAAAGCGATATGGATATGACGTGAGCTTTATATACAGAAAACGTAATTAATCATGAAGATAAGATATTAAACATTGAACCATTTTCAATTAATTTCTCTGATATCGCCCATTAACCAACGAACACAAACCTAGAATTTATAACCAATTAAGTCATTCATCTTTATTAACTCCACTTCGAAACATTTAATACAAATTAAAAACCACCGATCTGTTTTGAACGGTGTTTTTTATTTTAAATAAGATAGCTAGAATGCTCCCCGAAATTTATTAACCAGAGCGATAAACAAAATGAGAAAATTCATCCTTGCATCACTAGCTATCATGTCTACTTCAGCTTTCGCAGCTAACGAAATGTACGTACTTGGTGGCGTTGGAATCAACGAAGACGACACAGGCGCACAATTCACTGTTGGTTCACAAGTTCTTGATACAAACTTTTATCTAGAATCAACCATGAATTACATCGATTCAGATAACAGCGATGTAACTTCAGACGTAAACGGCAAGCTAACTAAGTACAAAGGCAATTTGAAACACTTCAAAATGTCTTTGGCTCCAATGTATAAATATAGCTTCGATGAGTCTTTTGCTATCTACGGTAAAGTTGGTCTTGCATACTCTAACCTCAATTCTAAATTAACGACTACTGATAAAGATGGCTCAGTGTATAACAAGCATTCAAATAGCGAATGGGGTGCAACTTACGGCATCGGTGCTGAATTTAAGTCAGCGCAACCAATGTTTGGTAACTCGAAGTTTATGGCACGTGTTGGTTTTGATTGGTATGACTTCAGCTCAGGTGGTCTAAACCTAGGCAGTGACGGCACTCTAGGTCTACAGGCCGGTTTCACTTTCTAAGGTATGAAGTAGAAAAGTTTTACACTAATTGAGCTGATCATCGTTATTGCTATTCTTGGTATCTTAGTGTTAACCGCTGCCCCAAGTTTTCAAACCACTGGGTGAAGAGTTCGGTAGTACTTTGATTTATAGGGAAATCATTGATGGGTGCTAAATCTAGCCATGCCTTTCCTTGATTTGATTTGATTTGATTTGATTACTGTAATAATCGGTCGGTACTTCGCATAAATAAAAAGGGTTACTCATCATGAGTAACCCTTTGTTAATGTCCGCATTTAGAGAGAGAAACCAAAGCAACTAGAAGACGTAGGCAACACCGACGTTTGCGGCCATGTTGATGCCACTTTCAAGTATTGGGCTGTTCTCAATATCACCTTCAAGGTTGGTATAACGAACGCCACCAGTGACTCGGATATTTGGCGTCACATGCAAGTAACCACCTAAACCGATAAAGTATTGGCCATCCCAGTCTGCATCGAACTCGTTCAAATTAGTTCTCGACGCTTCTGCTGAACTCACCCCGTACAGGTGGTTATTCAGGCGCTCACTGTTATAAGCATAACCAATAGAGGGTGTAATCGCCCACCCATTGCGACGAATCGGCAAACGCCATGCGGCTTCCGCATAGATACCATTATGCCTAAATCCTAAGTCAGATCCTGCTGTCGCTTCAAACATCCCGACCAAGGTGATCACTTGGTAGCTAATGCCACCTAATACTGATGCTTTACGCTCGTCTAACTTCTGGATATCAGTATTATCAGAGTCACTTGGCTTTATTGTTCTTGGATCATAAACCGCTCTAAACACAATATTCTGTGGTGAACCTGCAGGTAGCAAGCGATAACCAGCACTGAATCCACGCATGAAAAAATGCTCACCTTCATAACCAATCATGGGGATCACCGTACGATTTGACGGCGTCTCTTTATAGACAGCAGGAGAATAAGAAGCGGCGACGCCCAGTGACCACTGTGAGATTTTTGCATGTGTTGCTGTCGAAGCTAGTAACGCAGCACTGATAGCCACTATTCTAAACCCATTATTCTTCACTACATCTACCTATTTATTGAGCAACTTTGGATAACGCAGTGCATTATATGGTACTTCATTCCAAAAAATCAATAGAGCTCAGTGATACATCTAATACACATAAATCCAGTGTGAGTATTGTTAAGCGACCTAAAATCACAAAACAAACGGTTAGATCCGCTCGAATGTAAAATAATTCGATTCCACACGCCTCAAGTTGCCTATTGCGATCGCTACGTTTTTCACACGCAAAATTGTAAATAAATACATAATTGTTAAGCAAAATTGTCGAAGCGGGTCTAACCTTAAAATGTAGGGAGAGCCTATTTTTCAATCGCTCGTCAGTTTTGACTGGTTAACAAGGGGAATGTGACTATGAGTATTTTTGACCACTATCAATCACGTTATGAAGCAGCCAAGGAAGAAGAGCTCACATTGCAAGAGTTCTTAGGGCTGTGTAAAGACGATAAAAGTGCTTACGCTAACGCTGCTGAGCGCTTATTACTCGCCATTGGCGAACCGGAGGTTATAGACACCGCTCAAGACCCCCATCTAAGTCGTATTTTCTCGAACCGTGTCATCTCACGCTACAGCGAATTTAAAGATTTCTACGGCATGGAAGATGCGATTGAACAGATTGTTTCTTACCTAAAACACGCTGCACAAGGCTTAGAAGAACGGAAGCAAATCCTTTACCTGCTTGGCCCTGTGGGCGGTGGTAAATCTTCCCTTGCTGAAAAACTCAAAGCACTGATGCAAAAGCTACCAATCTATGTGCTGTCTGCAGATGGTGAACGAAGCCCAGTGAATGATCACCCCTTCTGTCTATTTGACGTAAACGAAGATGGCGACCTTTTGAAACAAGAGTACGGAATAGAGAAACGTTACATACGCTCTATCATGTCTCCTTGGGCAGCGAAACGCCTCCATGATTTCGGTGGTGATATCTCTAGATTCAAAGTCATCAAACTGCGCCCTTCTATTCTCGACCAAGTTGCGATTGCGAAGACAGAGCCTGGTGATGAGAACAACCAAGATATCTCGTCTCTGGTTGGTAAAGTCGATATTCGTAAGCTTGAGCACTTCTCTCAAGATGATCCCGATGCCTATAGTTACTCTGGTGCGCTGTGTAAAGCCAACCAAGGTGTGATGGAATTCGTAGAGATGTTCAAGGCGCCAATCAAAGTCTTGCACCCACTTCTAACGGCAACGCAAGAAGGTAACTTCAACGGTACCGAAGGGCTCTCTGCACTGCCATTTGACGGTATGATTCTGGCTCACTCAAACGAATCCGAGTGGCAGACCTTCCGTAACAACAAAAACAACGAAGCCTTTCTCGACCGTGTGTACATTGTAAAAGTCCCTTACTGTCTGCGCGTCTCTGAAGAAGTTAAGATCTATCAAAAACTGCTTGAGCACAGTGAGCTATCCAAAGCCCCTTGTTCGCCAAGCACACTCGATCTGCTATCGCAATTCAGCATCCTATCGAGACTGAAAGAGCCTGAAAACTCTTCTCTGTTCTCAAAAATGCGGGTTTACGATGGTGAGACTCTAAAAGACACCGATCCAAAAGCGAAGAGTTACCAAGAGTACCGAGACTACGCAGGTGTTGACGAAGGCATGTCTGGGCTATCAACGCGTTTCGCCTTTAAGATCCTGTCTCGTGTATTTAACTTCGACCAAGCCGAAGTGGCGGCAAACCCGGTTCACTTGTTCTACGTGATTGAACAACAAATCGAACGTGAACAGTTCCCTCAAGAGACCGCCGAGAAGTATCTTGAGTTCTTGAAAGGATACCTAGTACCGCGTTACGTAGAATTCATTGGTAAAGAAATTCAAACCGCTTACCTAGAGTCTTACTCTGAGTACGGACAGAATATCTTCGACCGCTATGTCACCTACGCGGACTTCTGGATTCAAGACCAAGAGTACCGCGATCCAGAAACAGGACAGCTATTTGACCGTGCTTCTCTGAATGGTGAACTAGAAAAAATCGAGAAAACAGCTGGGATCAGTAACCCTAAAGACTTCCGAAATGAGATTGTGAACTTCGTGCTTCGTGCCAAAGCCAACAATAACGGTCAAAACCCAGTTTGGACGAGCTACGAGAAACTGCGCACTGTAATTGAGAAGAAAATGTTCTCCAACACAGAAGAGCTGCTTCCTGTTATTTCGTTCAATGCTAAGACCTCAACGGATGATCAGAAAAAACACGACGACTTCGTTGCTCGTATGATGGAAAAAGGCTACACCGAGAAACAAGTGAGACTGCTATCCGAGTGGTACCTAAGAGTTCGTAAATCCTCATAACCAAACTGTATTGAGCTGCTCAACTAAGCAGCTCATACAAACCAATAACTTTATACCCTAACGAACGAATAGCTTTAGTAAACTAATAACTCTTATACCCGAATAAAAAGTAGGATCGCGACATCAGCTGAGAGGGAGTTCTTATGGCACAATTTATCGATCGGAGGCTCAATGGCAAGAATAAGAGTGCTGTGAATAGACAGCGTTTCTTACGACGTCATAAAGAGCAAATCAAAGAATCTGTGGCCGATGCAGTCAACCGACGCTCAATCACCAATACTGAAACCGGTGAAGACGTCACTATTCCCCATAAAGACATCAAAGAGCCAAGCTTTCACCAAGGTCAAGGCGGCGTAAGAGAACGCGTTCACCCAGGTAATGACCAGTTCATCACGGGCGATAAAATTGAACGTCCTAAAGGTGGCGGTCAAGGTGGTGGCGCAGGCCAGGGTGACGCAAGCCCTGATGGCGAAGGCCAAGATGAATTTACATTCCAAATTTCAAAAGATGAATATCTTGATATTCTCTTTGAAGATTTAGCTCTTCCTAATCTAGAGAAGAATCAGGTCAACAAAATCACCGAATGGAAGACACATCGCTCTGGTTATCAAAGCGCGGGGATTCCTTCCAACATCGCAATCGTGCGTTCACTGCAGCAATCTCTGGCTCGTAGAACCGCGATGACAGCAGGTAAAAAGCGCGAGCTTAACCTACTGATGGAGCAGCTTGACCAAGTTAAAATGACGGAACCAGCACAACCCTTTGAAGAAAGTCGTTTAAAAGAAGAGATTGCCGAGTTACGTAAAAAAATTGAAAGCGTGCCATTTATTGACACCTTCGACCTGCGTTTTAAAAACTACGAGAAGCGCCCTATTCCATCTAGCCAAGCCGTTATGTTCTGCCTAATGGATGTATCTGGCTCAATGGATCAAGCCACCAAAGACATTGCGAAGCGCTTTTATGTCCTTCTGTATCTGTTCCTAAACCGCACCTACGAAAACGTCGATGTTGTGTTTATTCGTCACCATACTCAGGCTAAAGAAGTCGACGAGCACGAGTTTTTCTACTCCCAAGAAACCGGTGGCACCATCGTTTCTAGTGCACTGAAACTAATGAAAGAAATTGTCGCAGATCGTTATCCTGCTAATGAGTGGAACATCTATGCAGCACAAGCCTCTGATGGCGATAACTGGGCTGATGACTCTCCTCGTTGTAAAGAGCTATTAGTCAATACACTTCTGCCAACTTGCCAATATTACTCTTACATCGAAATAACACGCCGCTCTCATCAAACACTTTGGCACGAATACGAAAAACTCGAGAGTAGCTTTGACAACTTCGCCATGAAAAATATTAAAACGGTGGATGATATTTTTCCTGTGTTTAGAGAACTGTTCCAGAAAGAGACAGCGTAAGGGAGTTTGCCATGATAGCGAAATCAAACGTTGCAGAGAAAGACAAAGCTGCAAAGAAGAAAAACGACAAGATGCTGCCTGATGGTCCAGATTGGACATTCAACCTCTTGGAGAAATACCACGTAGAAATTAAGCGTGTAGCGCAGCATTACCGTTTAGACACTTACCCGAACCAGATTGAAGTGATTACCTCTGAGCAGATGATGGATGCTTACTCCAGTATTGGTATGCCCATCAATTACAACCACTGGTCTTTTGGTAAGAAATTCATCCAAACCGAACAAAACTACAAACACGGCCAAATGGGCTTAGCGTACGAAATCGTGATCAACTCAGATCCGTGTATCGCTTACTTAATGGAAGAGAACACGGTCACCATGCAAGCGTTGGTAATGGCGCACGCCTGTTACGGTCATAACTCGTTCTTTAAGGGTAATTACCTGTTCCAAACCTGGACTGATGCAAGCTCAATTATCGACTATCTATTGTTCGCGAAAAAATACATTACCGATTGCGAAGAAAAATACGGTGTGGCTGAAGTCGAGAAACTTCTCGATTCTTGTCATGCTCTCATGAACTACGGCGTAGACAGATACAAACGCCCAGAGAAGATTTCCATTGCGGAAGAAACCGCAAGACAAGAAGAACGTGAAGCGTATCTGCAATCTCAAGTGAATGAACTTTGGAGAACGGTTCCTCAGAACAAAAGTAAGGAAGAAGAAACCAAGATACGTTTCCCTAGTGAGCCTCAAGAAAACATTCTCTATTTTATTGAGAAGAACGCCCCATTGCTTGAACCTTGGCAGCGAGAGTGTGTTCGTATTGTTCGTAAGGTAAGCCAATACTTCTATCCTCAGAAACAAACTCAAGTAATGAATGAGGGTTGGGCAACCTTCTGGCATTACACCATTCTTAACCACCTTTACGACGAAGGCTTGGTGAGTGATAAGTTCATCTTAGAGTTCCTACACAGTCACACCAGTGTGGTTGCTCAACCCGCCTACAACAGCCCTTATTTCAGTGGGATAAATCCTTATGCACTTGGCTTTGCGATGTTTAGAGACATCCGACGCATCTGCGAAGAGCCCACCGATGAAGATAAAGAGTGGTTCCCTGAATTAGCCGGAAGTGATTGGTTAGAAGCAGTGCACTTTGCGATGCACAACTTCAAAGATGAAAGCTTCATCAGCCAATACCTTTCTCCAAAGATCATTCGTGATTTTAAGCTGTTCTCAGTACTCGACGACGACCGTAAAAATACCATTGAAGTCAGTGCGATTCACGATGATCCTGGCTATCGCCTGATTAGAGAAAAGCTCGCGGCGCAGTACAATCTAAGCAACCTTGAGCCAAATATTCAGGTATTTAATGTCGATGTTCGTGGTGATCGCTCAATGACACTGCAATATGTGCCTCATGACCGTATCCCGCTAGATAAAGGCTACGATGAAGTATTAAAACACCTTTATCGCTTATGGGGCTTTGATGTGATTTTGGAAGAGCTCAAAGACACAGGTCATAGAGAAATATTGACCACCTGTCCGAAACGAAATGATTATGGAGCCAAGATTTAATATCAATCACAGTAAATCAGTGATTGATATTAAACTCCGCTCCCCCTACAACATAGTGGTCACCCGCTCGGAAGTGGAGCAATAAAAAGCGCATAAGTCTGATGACTTATGCGCTTTCTTTTTAAGGCTCAAACGTCTGTAAATGAACGTAAGACACTAAGCCTAGAACTAGAACTAGAACTAGAACTAGAACTCAATAAGCTTAAACAATCGGCTTTTGACCGCGTTCAATCAGCTTCATCAGCACGCTGTCTGCAGATTTACCTGCCACGCCCGCTAGTTTGTCTGAAAGCTTTTTCTTCTGTACGTAGTGAATCGCTAGAACTGTTTTGTCCTTACATGCCGCTACGACTAAATCATCAGAAGTGCTGATCTCATCCACCAGCCCAAGTTCATGTGCTTGTGTACCAAACCAGTGTTCACCCGTTGCTACTTTTTCAAGATCTAACGCAGGACGATGATCACGGATGAAGTCTTTAAATAGGCCATGTGTCTCTTCTAGCTCTTCTTTAAACTTCTCGCGTGCTTTATCGCTGTTCTCACCAAACATAGTTAATGTACGTTTGTACTCACCCGCCGTTAACTGTTCGAACTCAATATCGTGCTTTTTAAGCAGTTTGTTGAAGTTTGGCAGTTGAGCGATAACACCAATAGAGCCAACAATAGCAAACGGTGCAGATACAATTTTGTCTGCGATACATGCCATCATGTAACCGCCACTTGCTGCGACTTTGTCTACCGATATAGTCAGAGGCAAGCCTGCTGCTTTGATACGATCAAGTTGAGAAGATGCCAAACCATAGCCGTGAACCATGCCACCGCCAGACTCAAGTTTAAGCAATACTTCATCACCTTCACGAGCCACAGCCAGAACCGCCGTTACCTCTTCACGTAATGAAGCCACTTCTTTCGCATCAATGCTGCCGTTAAAATCAAGAACGAATAGATGTGGTTCACGCTTGCTATCAAGCTCACCCTCTTTCGCTGCTTTCTTCACTTCTTTACCGCGTGATTTTACTTTCTCTTTTTCCGCTTTCTTTTCTGCTTTATCACGGGCTTTGATGAAAGCATCATCGTGTAGATGGTGCTCTAATTGTTCAATCGTCTGTTTGTGGTGTTCAGATAGGTTCGTGATTTCCAGCTCACCTTTAATCGCGCTTGATTTCCCACCCACAGATTTAGCAATCACTAAAATTGCGATGATGGCGATTACAACGGTCGCAATCTTGGCTAAAAACAAGCCGTAGTCCAACAAAAATTCCAATGTCATATCCCCTATTGTATGAATTAGTGTATTGTAACCATCTTGTCACGATTACCAAGAATTTCTCATCATTCCTGCGGTTATCTGTGTGATTAAACATCAATGGAATGACGAACATAATAAAAGAAAGAAGGATAAGCACAGTGGATTACCCAATCTCTACAGATGCCCTCAAAGATAAAGTAATTTTGGTTACAGGTGCCGGTGCTGGCATTGGTCGCCAAGCAGCACTAAGCTTCGCTCAACATGGCGCAACTGTCATTCTGTTAGGCCGCAATGTTAAAAACCTTGAATTCATTTACGATGAAATCGAAAGCGCTGGTTACCCACAACCTGCGATTATCCCATTGGATTTAAAAGGCGCGACAAAACAGAACTACATCGACATGGCTGAAACCATTGAATCACAGTTCGGTCGTTTAGATGGTCTACTGCATAACGCAGGTGTGCTTGGCACGTTAAGTCCATTCGATCAAATCGATGAAGAAACGTTTGATGGCGTCATGCAAATCAACGTTAAAGCTGAATTTCTAATGACTCAAGCGTTACTGCCTGTCATTAAGAAAGCGGAAGCGGGTCGTATTGTCTTTACCTCTTCAACGGTTGGTCACTCTGGCCGCGCGTTCTGGGGTACTTACGCAATTTCAAAGTTTGCTACAGAAGGCATGATGCAGATCTTAGCCGATGAGCTTGAAGGTACCGATATCCGCGTTAATGCGATTAATCCGGGCGGCACTCAAACACGCATGCGTGCAAAAGCGTACCCAGGTGAAGATGCGAACAAGTTAAAAACGCCACTAGACATCATCCCGCTGTATCTACACTTAATGAACCCAAGTGTGACAGACATTCATGGCCAATGTATCGATGCTCAACCTAAGTAGCTGATATTATGAGCAATAACAAAAAGTCGCTTTAATAGCGGCTTTTTTTGTATCTAAATCAACCATCTAATAGTTAGTTCACCTAATTTTCGTCATTTTGCTTTGCATCTTTTTCATTGTTAAATATACTGTATAAATATACAGGTATTTAATTATGCATAAACTAATAAAAAACTTACAAGACCGCCAGCTAATCTGGACAGGGTTACAATCAACAACGCAAGGAAGTACCACTTCAACAGGCTATTCTCAATTGGATAAACAGCTTGATGGTGGCTTTCCGACGCATGGTGTTATTGAGGTTGAATCGCAACAAGGGATCGGCGAACTTCGCCTGCTTACACCATATTTAGCTCAACAAAAATCACAAAAATCACAAAAATCACAAAAATTGGCCATATTCATTAACCCACCGGGGAAGATCTGTGCTGAGTTTTTTAGCAGCCAAGGTATTGAACTAGAGAACATCCTCGTTATCCAACCTCAGCGCGATCTCGATGCATTGTGGGCAGCAGAGCAGTGCCTCAAGAGTGGTGCCTGTCACTCGGTATTGCTATGGGGAGCGGATCTCGAAATTCACCAAACCAAGCGCCTGCAAGCGGCAAGCGAAACGGGCAAGTGTCTGCAATTTCATTTTAAAACCACCAGCCATAATCAGTTATCCCTACCCGTTTCTTTAAGCATAAAGCTGTCTTCTCACGCCCAAGGGTTGAAGGTAGAGGTAACAAAAAGAAAAGGCAGTTGGTCGTATGGTAGCTTTATTCTAGACATGACACACAACTGGCCGTTACTCACAGAGAAAGTCGTTTATGAAGACAATTCAGACCGTGCTTTGTCTGGTAACACTGTGCTGGCTTTTCCTATTGCGAAGCAAGGTTAGCGTATGTTGTGGCTTTATCTGCACTTTCCGTCTCTGCAATTGGATACCTTGTTTAACTCTAATGAATTGGGTTCGAGCGAAGACTCACGCGAACAACCCATTATCATCGTGGATGAAAAAGATCACCGTGTACTGCAAGCAAACCCAGCTGCGCTGCAATCGGGTATTTCGCTTGGTATGGGCTTAGGGTCTGCAGCTGCTTTGTGCCACAACTTACACGTCCACCCTTACAGTATTGAACTGGAGAAAAGTAAGCTTAAAGAGATCGCTCAATGGGCGTATCTGGTCACTTCCGACATGGCGTTATTGCCACCTAATGGTTTGTTGATTAAAGCCTCTAACATGCTGTCACTTTACGACGGGCTAGATAACTACTGGCATGAGCTCAAAAGCCACTTAGAAACGCTCAATATCCAGTTCAGCTTCGCTACGGGTTATTCGCCGCTTTCTGCGATCCTTTTGGGTAAGCAAGCGATCAACCAAGCAACAAACAATATTGAGCAGATGCAAACTTGGGTCAATCAACAAGCATTAATTTCCAGTGAGCTACCGACCAAGCAAGTGGAACGCCTGAACCGTGTTGGTATCAATGTCGTTGAAGACTTATTAAAACTGCCTTTGCAAGATGTCGCGCGCCGCTTTGATATCGACTTGGTGAACTATGTTGGTCGTCTTAATGGGCAGTTCAAGCACCCGATTGATTTCTATCACCCACCAGAGAGTTTCCAACAATATTTGGAGCTGCTGTTTGATATTGAAAACATCCTGTTCATCGAAAAGCCTTTGCTGAAATTGTTGAATCAGCTCGAGTGTTTTTTGAGGTTACGCGACCGAGTGGCTTTCGAGTTAACGCTGACTTTGCATCTAAGAGATAAAGATGATCACCCAGTCTCTTTTTATTCTGCGCAGGGCGATTACCTTGCGGCCAAATGGGCGAACCTAACGCATCTAACCTTAGAGTCACTGAAGATAACAGCACCCGTACAGGGGCTGACTCTCTCTTTGATTCGTCATGGAGAACCGCAAGTCGCCTATCATGATCTTTTTGATGGTAATACAGGAACACTTGCCGCGTTAGATTTGCTCTCATTACTGCAAGCTAAGTTAGGGCAAGCCTGTATTCAAACTCCCAGAATACAACATGATCCAAGGCCAGAAAAAGCCAATCAGTACTCGCTTCCAACACTGAGTAAGTCTGTGGCAAAAAAGCAAACGCCCCCAGAGAGCGAGCAACAAACCATAGATCTCAACGTCCATCAACAACGACTCCGGCCCAGTATTTTACTGCCAGAGCCCGAAGCCTTAACCGAAAGCGTCACCTTATCTCAAGGCCCTGAGCGTATTGTGTCTGGCTGGTGGGACGGAGAGAAAATCATTCGTGACTACTTTATTGCTCACAGTGAAAACGGTCGATGGTTATGGATCTTTAGAACACCCGATAAACAGTGGTTCTTGCACGGTTTGTTCAGCTAGTCAGTTTAGTAAGTCGTTCTTGCAACTTGCTTCATTTAAACGCCCTTTTCAATCATATTCATCCGCAATGGTTAAGTGAGATTACGTTATGTCTCAGCAATACTCAGAGCTATTTTGCCAAAGTAATTACTCCTTTCTAGAGGGAGCTTCGCATGCGGAAGAGCTTGTTTTACAGGCCGACTTCTTACGTTACAAAGCACTCGCGGTTACTGATGAGTGCTCAGTCGCGGGCATCGTTAAGGTTCACTCAGCAATCAAGCAACATAAACTGTCGCTCAAGCAAATTGTCGGGAGCATGTTTTGGTTAAATGAAGAGTGCCAAGTGGTTTTGCTATGCCCAAATAGAGAGGCCTATGCCGAGCTATGTCGTATTATTACCAACGCGAGACGTCGTAGCAGTAAAGGACATTATCAGCTCTCTGAGTGGGATATCATGTCGGCTAAGCACTGCTTCATTCTTTGGTTTCCTCAACAGAAAAATGAAGACGCACACTGGGGGCAATGGCTCTCCCAGCATCATTCAGGTCGGCTTTGGATCGGCTTACAACGACACCTAAAACAAACCGACCAGCAGTACACAGATTACTGCGTTGAGCTGTCACAACATCATCAACTGCCGATAACAGCGTGTGGTGGCGTGCTGATGCACAACGCGAACCGCTTACCCTTGCAGCATTCACTCACTGCGATCAAATACCAACGTCCCATTACTGAAGTGGGCAGTCACTTACTCGCTAATGCCGAGCGCTGTTTACGGAGTATCAATAAGATCTCTCATATATTCAAAGCTGAGTGGCTAGAAGAGAGCAACCGAATCGCTGAGCTGTGTGAATTTGATTTAGCCAGCTTGCGCTACGAATACCCAAGCGAGCTGATCCCTCAAGGTGAGACACCCATGAGCTACCTACGCATGTTAGTCGAAAAGGGAAAACGAGCTCGCTTCCCGCAAGGTGTACCTAATGACATTCAACAAATCATAGATAAAGAATTGAGGCTAATTGACGCGCTTGACTACCCTTTCTTTTTTCTCACCATTCACGACATCGTCATATTTGCCAAAAGCCAAGGCATTCTTTACCAAGGTCGAGGTTCAGCGGCCAATTCCGTGGTCTGTTACTGCCTAGAGATCACCTCTGTCGACCCAAGACAAATCTCAGTGCTATTTGAACGCTTCATCAGTAAAGAGCGCGATGAGCCGCCCGATATTGATGTCGATTTTGAGCACGAGCGCCGTGAAGAAGTCATCCAATACATCTACAAAAAATACGGTAGAGAACGCGCAGCACTTGCCGCAACTGTCATTTCATATCGCTTTAAAAGCGCGGTCAGAGATGTCGGCAAAGCTTTAGGGCTACAAGAAACTCAGCTTGATTACTTTATAAAGAACACCAATCGCAGGGACAAAAGCTTAGGTTGGCAGGCTCAGCTCACTCAATTGGGGCTACAGCCTGATTCTTTGAAGGGACAGCAGTTTATCCATTTGGTTAATGAGATCATCGGCTTTCCACGTCACCTGTCTCAGCATGTTGGCGGCTTCGTGATCTCTTCTGGGCCTTTGTATGAATTGGTTCCCGTCGAAAATGCGGCTATGCACGATCGAACCATAATTCAATGGGATAAAGATGATCTTGAAACATTGGGGCTGCTGAAAGTTGATGTACTCGCGTTAGGTATGCTCTCTGCGATTCGTAAATGTTTCGACCTGATCAAACGCATTCACGGGCGATCACTGACCATTGCTGAGATCACTCGCCTTAAGGACGATCCTCAGGTTTACGGCATGATTCAGCGAGCAGATACGGTCGGGATATTCCAAATTGAGTCACGTGCGCAAATGAGCATGCTGCCAAGGCTTAAGCCGAAGACTTATTACGACTTGGTGATTCAAATCGCTATCGTACGTCCTGGGCCTATTCAAGGCGATATGGTTCACCCATTCTTAAAGCGTCGAGATGGTATTGAGCCAATCAGTTATCCATCTAAAGACGTGGAGTCGGTACTGTCGCGCACCTTGGGTGTACCGATATTCCAAGAGCAAGTGATTAAACTCGCGATGGTGGCTGCAGGATTCACAGGTGGAGAGGCGGATCAGCTCAGACGCGCCATGGCTGCTTGGAAGAAAAATGGCAACGTCTTTAAGTTTAAAAACAAACTCATCGAGGGAATGCAAAAACGCGGCTATGAGACAGAGTTTGCTGAGCAGATCTTTAAACAGATATGCGGCTTTGGCGAATACGGTTTTCCAGAAAGCCATTCTGCTTCGTTTGCGGTGCTAGCCTATTGCTCAGCTTGGTTGAAATGCTACTACCCAGAATGCTTCTATGCTTCCTTGCTCAATAGCCAACCTATGGGGTTTTATAGCCCATCACAGTTGGTACAAGACGCACAACGACACAATGTGGTAGTTCTTCCGGTATGTGTGAACGCCTCACAAGACAACCACACTGTCATCGCTCATCAGAATGGTTTAGCGATTCGCTTAGGGCTGCGACAAATCAAAGGATTCAGCGAACATGGGATTCAAAGCGTGCTCGCCAATCGTCCACAATCCGGTTATCGCCACCCTAGCCAGGTGAAACAGTTATCGATGAATAAGAAAGATATCGAGCTACTGGCATCGGCCAATGCGCTACATAACGTATCGGGAGACCGCTTCCAGACTCGCTGGACAATCATGGACTCCGCTTCTGATTTACCTCTGTTTAGCCAAGTCTATGACGATGTTGGGGATGGACAAGACCAACATGCACTGCACAAACCCAATGAGATGCAAGATCTACTCGAAGACTTCACCAGTGTCGGAATTTCATTGAACAAACACCCAATCACTTTGCTAGAAGAAGCGGGACGATTAGGTCGATTCACACACATGAAGGATTTAATACAGCAAAGACACAAATCTATGGTCACGGTTGTTGGATTAGTCACAGGAAAACAAGCTCCCGGAACCGCGGCAGGTGTTACCTTTGTTACATTAGAAGATAACACGGGCAATATTAATGTCGTGGTATGGGGAGCAACCGCGCGCTCTCAACAGCAAGCTTATCTGACAGCCAAAGCGTTAAAAGTACAAGGAATATTAGAAAAGGAAGGCGAAGTTGTGCATGTTATAGCGGGTAAACTCATCGATATTACCGATGACATTATTGGTTTGAACACCAAATCCCGAGATTTTCATTAACGAATCAAGTTGCCCTCTAAGAAACGCTAGAAACGAAAAAGGGAAGCATCCGCTTCCCTTAAATTCAAGTTGTTGAGTTATACCTCAACGTCCGCTTCCGTACGTCTTTTCTTAAATTCCCTATACAGTAATAAGCTCAAAGTCATGACGACTTTAGACGTTAACCATATCATTCAGAGGAACTACCTTAGATTGTGCATGAAAAGTTACGTTAGTAGTTGAGCATATTTTGTTAAAAAACATGCTGTATCAAATACTAGCAAACGTTTTCGCCAAGGTCATTCGAAACAAACCGTACAGCTGCATTAATTACAAAATCTGACGCATTCGCTCTTGAGTTACTTCAACTAAGAGGTCTGGTTGGAATTTAGAAATAAAGCGATTACACCCTACTTTCTCAACCATGGCTTCATTGAAACTACCACTTAATGAAGTATTTAGCGTAATAAACAAGTCATGCATTCGAGGATCAGTTCGAACTTCATGAGTCAGTTTGTAGCCATCCATTTCTGGCATTTCAGCATCGGTGATCATCAACAGTATTTCTTGATTGATGTCTTTGCCTTCATCACACCACTTCTTAAGTAAAGTCAGTGCTTCTAAGCCGTCACAACATTCGATAATGTTCAAACCAAGTTGCGACAAGGTGCCTTTGATCTGGTTGCGTGCTGTTGAAGAATCATCCACGATAAGCACATTGCGGCCAACCATTTCATTCGCTAACTGCTGATCTAGAACACCGTCAGAAATCGACACGTCGTAGTCGATGATCTCCGCTAACACTTTTTCAACATCGATGATCTCAACGATTTTGTGCTGCTCTTCTTCTTGGATATGCGTGATGGCAGTTAGGTAGTTTGCTCGACCCGTAGTCTTTGGTGGCGGTTGGATTTCTGTCCATGTCGTATTCACGATATTGCGAACTTGTCCAACCAAGAAGCCTTGTACGGTTCGGTTGTATTCGGTAATGATCAAGTTGTTTTCTTGAGTCTCATCACGTGATGGTGGGAAACCAATCGCACTGCGTAAATCAATCACAGGTACAGATTCACCACGTAAAGAAGCAACACCCGTAATATGATGGTGAGAGCCTGGCAAGCGAGTGAGTACAGGCACTTTTAAGACTTCTTTCACTTTAAATACGTTAATCGCAAATAGTTGGCGACTATTTAAGCTAAATAACAAGAGTTCCAGACGGTTTTCACCGACGAGTTTAGTTCTCTGATCAACAGAATTTAAAACGCCAGACATACAACACCTTAGTGACAAATAATAACTGTGGCTACAATAGCCTAATTCGATAGGTTAAAGCAAAGCGCAAATACACAGATGCTTAAACTAAGTACAACAAATGCTGTTATACATAGTTTAAGTGCATGGAAAGGGTTAAAGGAAGGCTAAAAACGATAAAAAAAGGGTTAGCCTTCAATCACTTTCATTAACAATTGGCCATCATATAAAGCTTGTTTAACAAGCGCAGCACCTGGCATGGTGGCTTGTTTATAGAATCGAGATTCCACCAGTTCTAAATCTTGATGGTAAACCGATAAACTCTGCTCTTCGATACACTTTTGAATCGCAGGATACAACACGCTTTTAGCCTGATTGATAACACCACCTATCAAGATTTTCTCAGGATTGAAAAGGTTGATCACAATCGCTATCGCGGCACCTAAATAACGACCTAACTGTTCAATCACTTCAACAGCCAGTGGATCACCATCAGCAGCAGCAGCGCAGATCTGTTCAATTGTGACATCTTCAAACGCCGTTAGTGATGATGCCTCGCCATTAGCCAGTCTTTCTTTGACTTGCTCACGGAGAGCCTGTGAACTCGCAACCGTTTCTAAACAGCCATGATTACCACAATGACAAAGCTTGCCTTGTTTATCGATCTGAATATGACCAAGCTCACCGATGTTACCGTGGCGACCTTGCAATACTCGACCGTCGAGAATGATCCCAGCGCCTACACCGTGGTGAATCGAGATAAGAACGGAATTATCGTTATCTTGAGAGTGACCAAACAGCTTCTCTGCTAATGCCCACGCTCGGGTATCATTGGCAATAAAGACAGGTAGACCTGTTTCTTTGTAGATCTCAGGACCCAACGCTAAGTTTTTAACGTTATAGTGTGGCATCTGCAACACAATTCCCTGCTCAGAATTCACAAGCCCAGGTAGCGTAACCGCAATACTTGTTACCCTATCGAGTTGCTCGGCATAAGTTTGAAAAAACTCATCAATTTCATGCAGAAGACGCGCAAGTACATCGTCTTGGTCACGTTCATGAATATCAATCTTAGTATCGATAAGTACATCGCCGCCCAATTCATGAAGCGCGATAGTGAGATACCCACGACCAAGACGCATCGACAGAAACTGCCAACCTTCGTTATTGGTTTGCAGACCGACAGCAGGACGCCCACGAGTCGTGGCTTCTTGAACCGTCGTTTCGTGAATAAGGTGAGCTTCAATGAGTTCACGGGTAATTTTAGTAATACTCGCCGGGGCCAACTCACTTTGCTTGGACAGATCGATACGAGAAATAGGACCTTTAAGGTCAATTAGTTTATATACACGACCAGCATTGACCTGTTTGATATGATCAATATGGCCCGGTTGAGCCATGTACATTTTACGCTCCAGAAATCATCAACGCGGTAATTTTTTTACTTTGCGAAGTAATTGTGAAGTCACTTGGTATATCGCCGTGACCCGTATCACGTATATACATGAATCTTTGTGTATCTAGTCAAATAGTTCGAGAAAAGTTAGTACCTACATCGATAAATTGAGACTTAATTTTCTTAATGAAACATCGTTATTGAGCCCTGAATTCAATAATTAGATACAAATAAAGAAATATCCTCCTAGCTCCCAATAAATAATCAATTAATGCATATACTTAATTAAGGCGCGTTGACCTTTCGTGGTTAAATTTTGTTCGAGATAAAAGCGTTTTAATCGC
>NZ_JBGONH010000035.1:0-54174 GCF_041439075.1 Vibrio sp. FF145 | reverse complement strand
TGGCTACGCGGCTTATGATGGTCTGCATCAAGTCACTAATGTGGGGTGCTTAGCGCATGCTCGGCGCAAGTTCATGGATGCGAAGAAGCTTCAAGGGAAAGGTAAATCGGGCAAGGCTGATAAGGCGCTGGCTAAAATCCAAAAACTCTACGGGATAGAATCACGCTTAAAAGGTGCGCCTGCCGAAGAGCGAAAAGCAGAGCGTCAAGCGTATGCCAAGCCGATACTGGATGAGCTTTATCAATGGATGACAACCCAGAAGGTGATAGGCTCTAGCCCACTAGGCAAAGCGATAAAATACACGCTCGGGCAGTGGTCAAAGCTCATTCGTTATATCGACGATGGTCACTTATCTATTGATAATAATCGCGCTGAACGCGCAATTAAACCACTGGTCATTGGCAGGAAGAACTGGCTGTTCTCTAATACACCAAACGGTGCTGATGCGAGCGCGATGCTTTACAGCATCATCGAGACCGCGAAAGCCAACGGCCTTATTCTTTACGACTACATGGTCAAGTGCATGAAAGAGTTGGCGAAAGCAGAGCCTGATATCGACGCACTCCTACCTTGGAACTTCAAACACTGACAAGTCGCCCCGTGGGTTCGTGGGGCGGATACCTTGTTTTGGTCAATTTTATCGTAATGACGTATTAGGTTTTCCCGAGAACACTGACCATCAAAATATTCGTAACTTCATGACTCATGGCTGGAGCGGAGTACAGTTTTCTCAGCCTGCGCTGATTGCAAAATCGAAGTAACCACTAACTAGATAACTATTAGTAAGTAGTAGGTCGAAACTTAATGTCGTATCTTGAAGCGAGAGACCAACCTCTCGCTTTTTTGTATATGATGAACAGGCTCGCAAACTCTTGACTAGCTTCGTA
This sequence comes from Vibrio sp. FF145, assembly GCF_041439075.1. Lineage (NCBI taxonomy): Bacteria > Pseudomonadati > Pseudomonadota > Gammaproteobacteria > Vibrionales > Vibrionaceae > Vibrio > Vibrio sp. FF145. Next base: position 53,287 of record NZ_JBGONH010000035.1, on the reverse strand, counting down.
AGCTACTGAATAGGCAAGGCAGACAGGCATTTACGGCACATGCAAGCACCAGTTTTTGGAATATTGCTAGTATCACGCTTCTCTAACTCAAAGCACCAACACGTCTCTTTACCCGCACTAATATCGCATTGAGCTGGCTCATGACACTGCGGACATTGGTGAGTCGAACTCTCGCCACTAAGGTTATCCATGACTGACGTTCGTTCGTCTTCAGATAAGCCTTTCCAACCTATAATTTCATCCATTGTTCGAAAGCAGCCACTGCACATTCCGCCATTATTTTTACAAGCCGCTCGGCAAGGTGTTTTCATCTATCTAACCTATGATTCATTTGGGCTGAAATGTAGCATATTTGTTTCCTTTTTAAGAGTCATCAAACCAAAAACACAAGGGTCTGTTGATCTTTCGAGCTGATTTTTGCAGCACTTTGTGGGAAATTTCTACAAGGCAGAGGCTTTGAAGTGTAGCTAGCCTACATGAGAAGCCGATAACACAGTAGAAATGAACCACAAAGGCTGCCCGAAGGGTTCGGTTAGAATCGTTTTATACTTTGTTAAGATGTATTTACTTAGAATGACTAGGCTACATACATCTTGCCGCGCCTAAAACGATTCTATCTCGAACAAAAATTTAACCACGAAAGGTCAACAGACCCTAAGTAAAATCGACAAATGACCTCGTAATTTAAAGGCTTTTCATGTAGCATCTCGCCCCTTTTGTTGAGTGGGGGATATTATGTTTATTGGGTTTGATTATGGAACAGCGAACTGTTCTGTCGCGGCGATGGTTGATGGAGAACCAAGCCTGTTACCATTAGAAGGTAGCAACCATTATATTCCCTCAACGGTATTTGCACCTACTCGTGAGAGCGTTTCTGAGCACCTATTTCGCCATTTGAATATCAAACCGAGTGATGCGATTGGTGAGCAGGTGTTGCGACGTGCTATCGCTCTGAACCGAGAAGAGAGTATCGACCTAGTGCCAGAAGACATGGCATTTGGTCAGGCTGCATTGGACCTTTATTTGGAAGACCCTCGTGACGTTTATTACGTTAAGTCCCCTAAGTCTTTCCTTGGTGCCAGTGGATTGCATGATGTTCAGGTGAGTTTCTTCGAAGATTTAGTGTGCGCCATGATGGCGAATATCAAGCATCAAGCTGAAATCACGACTCAAGAGCCGATCAAACAAGTTGTTATTGGGCGACCAATTAACTTCCACGGTCGTGGTGGTGAAGAAGCAAACCGACAAGCCGAAGATATACTCTCACGTGCAGCCAAACGTGCAGGTTTCCTTGATATCGCTTTTCAGTTTGAACCGGTCGCTGCAGGCCTTGATTACGAAAGTACTCTGACTGAGAACCAAACGGTATTGGTTGTCGATATTGGTGGTGGTACCACCGATTGCTCATTGTTAGAAATGGGGCCAAGTTGGTCTGGTAAAGCGAACCGCACCCAAAGCTTGTTAGCACACAGTGGACAAAGGGTAGGGGGTAATGATCTTGATATTTACCTTGCCTTCAAACAATTGATGTCACCTTTCGGTATGGGTAGTAAGGGTATTTCGGGTATCGATATGCCGTTGACTCAATTCTGGAATCCAATTGCGATAAACAATGTAGAAGCTCAAAAAAACTTCTATTCAAGGGAAAACCTAGCCGCGTTAAAGTTACTTCGTAAAGAAGCTTCAGAGCCTCAAAAGTTAGACCGTTTAATGAAGGTCTATCACGATACTTTAGGTTACAGCATTGTGCGTCGGGCGGAAGAAGCCAAGATTGCATTGGCAGAATCCTCCCAATATCGAACAGCAATCAATGTTGCATCAGAGCTGATTGAAGTGGATATCTCCGTTGATCAGATGATAGAAGCGATTGACACGCCAAAATCTAAGATGATTGAATTGGTTAAAGAAGCGATTCAACAAGGTCAGAAAAAGCCAGATGTCATCTACATGACGGGCGGTTCTGCCCGTTCTCCTATTCTTCGAGAAGCAGTACAACAAGCCGTACCGAATGTGCCAATTGTGAGTGGTAACTATTTTGGTTCCGTAACTTCAGGCCTAGCACGTTGGGCTGAGGTTTGCTTCAAATAAGAATGTACTAACTTGTATTAGGGCAACCAGTCACGGATTGGTTGCCCTTTTTTTGTATTTTCTCTAGTGAACTTTCAATAAAGCAATAGCCAATAATTAATAAAGCAACTTATCCTAGTTCAAATTGGGAATTGTTTCACAAGGCTAAATATTTCAGTACGGCTCATTATGTTACAGGATGTTTCTAAGTTAATGGTATGTCGCAGAATGGTCTGGAAAGTCGTTTGTAGCTTAAGTGTCTAATGCTGTTTTTATGATTGGAAAATCAAAAAATCAAAGGTTTTTATATCAAAGAATACCAAAAATTAGCTTGAGGTTTGTTTTTAATTCTTTGTTTTTAATGGTATTTTTTGTTTTTATAGCACGATTTTTTTTATTTTATATATTTTAATGCAACTTTTTTGTCAGTCGTATATTAGTGTTTTCCCACTTGTTAAATGCAGGTAACAACCTCTTCGTAAGTACGAGGTTGTTATGGAATCACTCTCCCAGTTACAAATGGATATGACAATGAATAAGAAACTTTTAGCGCTAGCAATTTCTGGTGCAGTATTTGGTACACAGGCAGTTGCGGTAGAGCTTTATAACGAAGACGGTACAGCCTTCTCTGTTGGTGGTCACGTTTCTGTAAACCTGAATGGTTCAGAGAAAGGCGATACGGATGTTGGTACAAACTCACCACGTATCAACTTTAATGCTACGCAAGAATTAGGTAATGGCTTCACAGCTGACGCTAAAGGCGAATGGGCGCTTAATTACCTAAACGGTGGTGATGAGTCGTTTACTACTCGTCTTGGTTACGTAGGTTTAACTCATGATGAGCTAGGTCGTGCTGTTGCAGGTACGCAGTGGGCGCCATACTACGATGTAGCTTCAGCTACTGATATGCCGATCGCTTTCGCGAACGATTTCTTATACGACAACCACGGTGCGCTAGGTACTGGTCGTGCAGACAAAATGGCAAGTTACCGCAACGGATTTGATTTTGGTGAAGCGGGTGAGCTTAGCTTTGGTCTAGGTTGGCAGGGTAGTAACACAGTAACGACAGACGTTTACGATGACACAGATATCAACGATATCATTCACTCTCGTACAACAGTTGCGTACGATGATCGTATTCAAGCGACTCTTGGTTACTCAATCGCTGGTGTTAAATTGGGTTATGCCTTCAACACTGGTGACTTCAAAGAGGGTGGTGTTTCTAAGACGGCTGAATCTCACCTAGTTTCTGCTGCATACGGTTCTTACGGTTCAGGTTTATACCTAGCAGGTATCTACGCTTCAAACGAAAACATGAACGTAGGTCTTGAAGAAAGTGATGCATATGAATTGCTAGCGGCTTACGCTTTAGCGAACAGCTTAAACTTAAGCGTTAACTACGAAGTTGTTGAAGGCGAAGCGACGAAAGGCGCGGCAACACAAACTGACCGTGAAGAGCTAGCTCTACAAGCTGAATACAACTTTACTAGCAATGTTGTTGGCTACACTGGCTATCAGTTTGATCTAAACGATGCAGACAACAGAAAAACTGACGACAAGTGGACTATTGGTGCTCGTTTCTACCTATAAGTCGCGACTCATTTAGTTTGACCACTATTATGCATAGTGTTTACTCCTTAAATTTACCTTTTTGGATACTGTCCTAGACACCATGCTAAGCCCTCTCAAGCCTTTTGGTTTGAGAGGGCTGCTTTCGTTCTATACGCATCTTTTTTAGCTTTTCCTTCATGTTACCCAGCCATTCATTTCATCTACGTAGCTATGGCTCTTGTCATCAGTTCTTATACGTCGCGATCTTCGGATAAAAGTATTTAAATCATTTAATTGAGCTAAAGATCAGAATTTAGATATTGATAACCATCTTGTCGAAGATTCTCTTTTAATGATGCGGTAAACTCTGCGCTCCAAAAAACAGTTTAGGGACAAACTATGAGCAGCGTTGTAGATCAGGAGCAATTGATGAATTCGAAACGAACAGCAACACCCAGCAAAGTACTGTGTATTGGGCGCAATTATGTTGATCACATCGAAGAGCTTAATAATGTTATCCCTGACTCTATGGTGGTGTTTAATAAGCCGAGCACTAGCGTTACGTCTTCTCTATCATCTTTCCATCAAGAAACGTTACATTATGAAGCTGAAATCTGCTTCATTGTTGAAAACGGTGAATACTCTGCCGTGGGGCTAGGTTTAGACCTTACCAAACGCGAGTTACAAAGTAGTTTGAAGGCAAAAGGTCTGCCTTGGGAACGTGCTAAAGCTTTTGATGGTTCTGCTGTTTTTAGTCGCTTTGTTCCCATAGATAACTTGGACCTCTCTGACTTAAACATAGAGTTATTTATTAACTGTGTCCGCGTTCAAAAAGGGCATGTTGAACAGATGCTTTATTCCCCACAGACCATCCTCGAAGAGTTATCTTCTTATACGACTTTGCTTGACGGTGATGTTGTGATGACGGGCACTCCGAAAGGTGTTGGAGAGGTACATCAAGGTGATATTTTCCTTGGTCGTCTAAAGTGTGGCGAAACCACTGTGATTGAGATCGAGTGGGTTGCACGTTAATTAGTCTTTTGTATTTAGTTAATAAATTGGTTTTACTGTTCATTGATGGTGTTTAATTCGATCAATTTAACACCTAGCAACTGATTGCATCTGGAAGGGTGTTAGTAATTGATATAAAATTCGCCTCCATTTTTATCAATACTGAAACCCATGATCGATTTAACCATCCTACCTGTTTACCTGACGGCCGTTGTAGCTCTTCTCCTTTTACCAGGCCCTGATATGTTACTCATCGCAAGCTCAAGCATGAGCTATGGCCGTAAAGTCGGTGTGTTTGCGAGCTTAGGTAATGCGACTTCTGGAATTATCCTGACAGTATTGGCAGCAATGGGCGTTTCAGCATTGATTGCGATGAGTCCAGTGGCTTTAAAAGCCCTTCATCTATTAGGCGGTGCATACTTATTAAAGATGGGGTGGGATTGTCTTCGAACAGAACAGGGCAATGCGCCTGAGTTAAGCGACAACCGTGCTGCAAAAGCGTACTACCAACGAGCACTTATTAGTAACCTGCTTAATCCTAAAGCGTTGGTTTTTTTCGTGATGTTCTTACCGCAGTTTGTATCGACGAGTATTGAAGCGACTTCGGGTGAGCAGATGCTCGTTCTGGGTTTATTGCTGAATGTGCTAGGTTTGACGTTCAACTTTTTACTTGTGGCATTAGTGGGTACTATTGGTAAATCTTTGGTAGAAAATGCTAAGTTTCGTACCTATCAGCAAAAAGTGATGGGCGGAGTTTTTATCGTGCTAGCGGTGTGGATGTTGTCTTCTTTCTTTACCTCGTAGACTGCAACTCAAACAGTTTGTCGCGGTTAGCCGCCGATACAAAAATGGACGCTTCGAGCGTCCATTTTTTATGTCTATCAGTTACATATTGCACTTCATGGAACTGATTTTTTGAAAGAATGATGATCTAAGAGTTCAACTCCTTCTGGTGTTGTTCGATGAGCCTATCCATGTACTCTTCACCGCGCTTGCGAGTATCGTCATAGGTTTCTGTCCCTTCGAACTTTGTTACCGTCTCATAATAAACCTTAACTTTTGGTTCTGTTCCTGAAGGGCGGACGATAATGCGTGAACCATCCTCGAGATGATAGATGAGTACGTCACTTGCTGGCAGGTTAATCGCCTCGGTAGCCCCACCGACAATAAAGCGCAAAGAAGACTGCAGATCTTCAATCACAGAGATAGTGACACCGTTTATTACTTTTGGTTGTGCCGAGCGGAGTTTAGAACCAATCGATGGTGAATCTGGGTCTAGGGCAATACTTCGTTGCGCGTTGGTATGAACCCCATGTTCAAATGAAATTTGAGCGAGAAGATCCCAAACGGTTCGCCCTTGAGATTTTAACTCCTCAACCAGTTGAGCAAACACGACGATAGCAGACAGTCCATCTTTGTCTCGTACCTGAGTGCCAATTGTGTAGCCTAACGCTTCTTCATAGGCGAACAAGAACTCGTTTTTCTCATCTTCTAATTGCATGCCAATATTCGCTAACCATTTAAAGCCAGTTAGTGTTTGGAAGTAAGTCGCACCGTGAGAATTAGCCACTTTCTCAAGTAGAGTTGAAGATACGATACTGTTACCAACTAACTGGTTTTTAGTGTGTGGCTTTGATAGCAAGTAGTGCGCGAATAACACACCCACTTGGTCACCTGTTAGCATTTTGTAGGAAGCATCTTCAGTTCTGACTTTATCATCGGTTCGAACGGCAACGGCAAATCGGTCTGCATCTGGGTCATTAGCGCAAGCGATGTCGGCATCGACACTTTTTGCTAAGTTAACCACAAGATCCATCGCGCCTTTTTCTTCCGGGTTGGGGAAGTTTACGGTTGGGAAGTGACCATCTGGTTCTCTCTGTTCGGCAACACTGAACACCTTATGGAATCCAGAATCATGAAGTAGATCTTCCGCCATTTGTGCGCCGACACCATGCATAGCGGTATAGGTGATGGTGGTGTTCGCCGATTCGATCTCTTTACTCACGTGTGGGCTCTGGTTGATCGCAGCGCGGTACGTTTGATAATAGCCTTCAGTTAACCATACCAACTTACCCTGTGTTTCAGCGTCACTAAGGCTCATCAATGGGATGGCCTTGGTCGATGCGATGTCTATTTCAGCAGCAATGCCTGCATCATGAGGGGGAATGATTTGAGCGCCATTCTCCCAGTACACTTTGAAGCCATTGTACTCCGGCGGGTTGTGGCTGGCCGTCACGACAACCGCCGCTGCCGCGTTGAAGTGCTCAATACCAAAGGCAACGATAGGTGTCGCAGCAACATTCGAAGTTAGGTAAACCTTAATACCTAAAGCGGTGAGTACAGAAGCTGTATCAATTGCGAATTGCTTTGAATCTAAACGGCCGTCGTAGCCAACCACTACACCACGCATAGAGGCATTTGCGACATGTTCAATTAAATAGTGGCCAAGGCCTGTGGCCGTTTCTTGTATGACCAGGCAGTTCATTCTATTTGGGCCGCATCCGACTTTGCCGCGCAGTCCCGCTGTTCCGAATTCTAATCGTTGAATAAAGCGGTCTTCAAGTTCGTCGTGCATTCCCTCATCGATAAGGTATTGAAGCTCTTCACGAGTTCTTGGGTCTGGGTCTCTCGCTAACCAGTTCATTGCATCTTGCATAATCACTAAACCTTTTAATATCGGGGTGTCTTTCTGTTGATTTAATTTAAATGATACTGATTATCATTTCTATGAAAGCAATCGTAAAACTCGATTTAAAATAAATTCCAACAGCAAGGGAAAGGCATATGGGTAAAGCCACTTCAAATAATTGACTGTTTAATAAGTAAACTTACCTTGAACAATTGGATATCACTAACTAGCCTTTTACATAAATATAACAAAACTTAACAAGTTCGTCGTTTTTGAATCTTTAGTGGAAACTTACAACGCTTATGATCCGTATAGGTTCTTAAGTTCAGATGATGTCAGCAGCCCGTTTACAGGCTAGCTCCATGTGAGTTGTAGATTGAGATTCAGCTTTTCATGTTCAGCTGGAATAACAATGAATGTTGTCTGGCTCGGAATGACACATAGCTCGTAATGACATGTAGTTCGTAATGAAACGTAGCTCGCAACGAATATAGCTCGTAACGAAACACAGCTCGCAACGACATTTAGGTCGCAAGTATCCAATTAGGAAGGATAAGGAGAGATCTTTTGAAAAGATTACTGGTTAGGCTAGCGTGGCTTTTGAAAAGTTTTGTTGTGGTTTTGGTGTCGCCTTTGGTGCATGCAAGCAGTGAATACAACATGACTCAAGGTGTCACTGAGATCAGCGGTAAGGTATACGAGCTTCATATGCTGATCTTCTATATCTGCTGTGCGATTGCCTTTGTTGTTTTTGGAGTGATGTTCTATTCGATTCTGAGGCACAGAAAGTCGAAGGGTGCGGTTGCTGCCCATTTTCACGAAAGCACGAAAGTAGAAATTCTTTGGACCATCATTCCTATTATTATCCTTATCGCTATGGCGATACCCGCCACTAAAACCTTAATAGCGATGGAAGACACCTCCCAATCAGATCTGACCGTAAAAATCACAGGGTCACAATGGAAATGGCACTACAGCTATTTTGGTGAAGACGTTGAGTTTTTCAGCCTCCTAGCAACCAGTGACAAAGAGATTGAAGGCATCGAAGTGAAAGGCGCGCATTACCTGCTAGAAGTTGATAAGCCACTTGTACTGCCTATCAATCGTAAAGTCCGCTTTTTGATGACTTCCGATGATGTGATTCACTCATGGTGGGTGCCAGCATTCGCCGTTAAGAAAGATACCATTCCAGGTTTTATTAATGAGGCTTGGACAAAGATAGATGAGCCCGGCGTCTACCGCGGGCAGTGTGCAGAGTTGTGTGGCCGCGCTCATGGTTTCATGCCGATAGTGGTGCATGCCATGGAAGAAGACGAGTTTGACGCATGGCTAGCAGAACAGAAAGAGTTGGCGATAGCCGAACAACAAGCCGCGAAAGATGCATTAGATGCGTCACTTTCTTTGGAAGAGTTGAATACCATCGGTGAAGAGGTTTACAAAACTCGTTGTGCGGTGTGTCACCAAGTTAACGGCGAAGGTATTCCCGGAGCATTTCCTGCCATAAAAGGAAGCCCTATTGCGCTTGGCGATGTGGATGTTCATATCGACACTATTGTTTATGGTCGTGGCGGGACGGCGATGCAAGCATTCGATAATCAGTTAACTGAGAAAGAGATCGCAGCGGTAGTGACTTATCAACGAAACGCTTGGGGTAATGACACTGGCGATATTGTTCAGGCTTCAGATGTGAACGCTTATAAAGCCAAGCAAGAAGGCGGGGAACAAGCTTCTGACGAACAAGGTTCAACGGATGAAACGAAAGGCTCAACGGATGGAACGCAAGGTTCAACGGATCAAGCACAAAACGATGCTAAGGAGTAGTTATGAGTTCACCAATCAATAAGCCGGTGAAATCGGCTCCAGCAGAAGACCAAGCACTGAGCCATTCTACGGAAGGTACACTAGGCAATAATGATTTTCCTGTTGATGATCACGACTCACATGCGGCACCCAAAGGTTGGGCGCGTTGGCTGTACTCAACCAATCATAAAGACATTGGTACATTATATCTTTGGTTCAGTTTTGCGATGTTCTTAACGGGTGGTGCGATGGCGATGGTCATCCGTGCTGAGCTATTCCAACCGGGTTTGCAACTCGTTGAGCCCGATTTCTTTAATCAGATGACCACAGTCCACGGTTTAATCATGGTATTTGGTGCGGTGATGCCGGCATTTACGGGCTTGGCTAACTGGATGATCCCGATGATGATCGGTGCTCCAGATATGGCGCTGCCGAGAATGAACAACCTCAGTTTCTGGATTCTGCCTTTTGCATTTTTAATCTTGATCGGATCTTTGTTTACTGAGGGAGGCGGGCCGAGTTTTGGTTGGACATTTTATGCTCCGCTCTCAACAACTTATGGTCCAGACAGCACCGCGCTATTCGTATTCTCAGTTCATATTATGGGGATCAGTTCGATCATGGGGGCGATTAACGTCATCGTAACCATAGTGAACATGCGTGCGCCGGGCATGACTTGGTTCAAGCTACCGATGTTCGTATGGACTTGGTTAATTACCGCTTTCTTGCTAATAGCCGTGATGCCCGTTCTCGCGGGTGCCGTCACCATGGTACTGACCGATAAATACTTTGGGACGAGCTTCTTTGATGCCGCAGGTGGTGGGGACCCGGTGATGTTCCAGCACATATTCTGGTTCTTTGGACACCCCGAAGTGTACATCATGATCTTGCCGTCTTTTGGTATTGTCTCGGCGATCATTCCTGCATTCAGTGGCAAGCGTCTGTTTGGTTACCACTCTATGGTGTACGCGACTTGTAGTATCGCATTGTTGTCATTCTTGGTTTGGGCGCACCACATGTTCACCACAGGTATGCCAGTATTTGCCGAGCTGTTCTTCATGTATTGCACCATGCTGATTGCGGTGCCGACCGGTGTGAAAGTCTTCAACTGGGTGGCGACCATGTGGCGCGGGGCTTTGACCTTTGAGACGCCAATGCTGTTTGCGATTGCCTTCATTGTTCTGTTTACGATAGGTGGGTTATCCGGATTGATGCTCGCTATCGTGCCTGCTGATTTCCAATATCACGATACTTACTTTGTGGTGGCTCATTTCCACTATGTTCTGGTGACAGGCGCCGTGTTCTCTATTATGGCTGCTGCCTATTATTGGCTGCCTAAGTGGACTGGGCATATGTACGATCACAAGCTCAGCCTGTGGCATTTCTGGACGTCGGTGATTTCAGTCAATGTACTGTTCTTCCCTATGCACTTTTTAGGGTTAGCGGGTATGCCGCGTCGTATTCCAGATTACGCCATTCAGTTTGCTGATGTTAACCAAGTCGTGTCGATTGGTGGCTTTGCCTTTGGGTTGTCTCAGTTGATTTTCTTATGGCTAGCTATTAAGTGCGTAAGGGGCGGAGAGCCTGCACCAAGCAAGCCTTGGGATAGGGCTGAAGGGCTAGAATGGACAGTACCAAGCCCAGCGCCTCACCACACCTTTACTCATCCACCTAAAGTAGATTAGAGGGATGAGCTATGAGTGATAAGCAAAGCGATCCCAATCAAGATAAAAAGCAACCAAAGCGCCTGTCTAATAAGCGATCGATTAAAAAGCTGACGGGCTACTTGGTGTTGAGCGTGGTGGCGATGTTTGGCTTCGGTTTCGCTTTGGTGCCGCTCTACGATGTGATGTGCGAGGCCTTAGGCATTAATGGCAAAACTAATACTGTTTCAGCGGTGCAACCTCAGGGAATGCAGCCTGATTACTCTCGTACTGTTCGTGTTGAATTCATGTCGCACATTAAGCCAGATATGCCGTGGCAGTTCTCGCCTGAAGTTCGAGTGTTAGAGGTTCACCCTGGTGAAGTGGTTCAAACTAACTACATATCAAAAAACCTATCTGGAGCCTCATTGGTTGGCCAAGCCGTACCATCGGTTTCTCCAGGTATGGGGGCAACTTACTTCAATAAGATGGAATGCTTTTGCTTTAATCAGCAGCCATTGGACGGGCACAAGAGCGCAGAAATGGGTTTGATATTTTACATTGAGCCAGATATTCCAGAATCGATACATACACTCACGCTCTCATATACGCTGTTTAACATCACGAGTCAGGTGAGTGGAAAGGCAAGTAAGCCTGAAGTGAGTACATCAACATTGAGCACACTACAATCTGGCTCACCAAAAGCGAGCACACTCGCAAGTAACTAGGGATTTACAGAACCAGTATCAACATAAGGAGTTGAGCGATGAGTTCTAAAAAGGAAGTTTATTTCGTTCCACACCAAAGCCACTGGCCATTGGTGGGTGCTGTAGCACTGTTTTTGGTCGCGGTTGGCGCTGGCTTGACGGTGCAAAACATGGGCACCGACGCTGCTGGCGGCGTGTTTGGCAAAGCGGTGTTGTTAGTCGGGTTTGCTGTGCTGCTTTACATGCTCGCAGGTTGGTTTAGCAATGTGATCACAGAATCATTGAGTGGTCTCTATTCTGAGCAGATTTCTCGTTCTTTTAGACAAGGAATGAGTTGGTTTATTTTCTCTGAAATCATGTTCTTTGGCGCTTTCTTTGGCGCGCTTTTCTATGCTCGAATGATTTCTGTGCCTTGGATTGGTGGCGCGGGTAATAATGAAATGACCCATGAAGTATTGTGGCCGATGTTCCAATCAATATGGCCACTAACTACTACCCCTGATGGTGTGACGACACAAGCCATGCCTTGGCAAGGTATCCCTCTTAAGAACACCATTATTCTGCTGCTTTCCTCTGTGACGCTGCACATGGCACATATCAGTCTTGAACAAAATAAGCGTATGGCTTTGATCGTCTGGTTGGAGATAACCATTGTTCTGGCTGGCTTCTTCCTGTTCTTCCAAGTTGAAGAGTATCTTCACGCTTATCAAGAAATGGGGCTGACACTTCAGTCTGGTATCTATGGCAACACCTTCTTCTTGTTGACCGGATTCCATGGCTTGCATGTCTGTTTAGGGACGATCTTTTTGATTGTGTTACTGGCGAGAGTTGCGAAAGACCACTTCACTCCGAAAGACCACTTTGCGTTCCAAGCGGGCAGTTGGTATTGGCACTTTGTTGATGTGGTTTGGTTAGGTCTGTTCGTGTTTGTCTATGTACTTTGATGATGTACGGGGCTGCTTTAAGTCGTGTTTTGAAGAATAAATAAGTTTGAAAACTTGAATGCCTTAGTAAGGTCTTGGATTTGGAGTGATGGTGCCTGAGGCTAGGGCAAGTAACAATAATAGCACTACGATGGCAGACAGCATCACACGGCGACCTAAGAAGTGACTCAGTCTTTTGCCATTGTGTTTACCAGAGGCGATTTGAATTAGGCCTTTCATCAAATTGAAAGCGATGAAGAACAGCAAAGCGACTAACACAATTTTAAATAACAACACAAAGGTAGATGACGCCATAGTGATAACTCCAAACCGATTGATTGATGATGAACACAAGTTCCGCAGTAAAGGTTTTTGGATAGCGGTTGTTTTAACTGTGGTTTCAGTCGGCATTTTAATCAAGTTGGGTTTGTGGCAGTTAGATCGAGGTAACGAGAAATTGCGCTATGAAATGCAGCTATCAGAAAGAGCGCAGCAATCGTCTAGGTCATTGGATACGGTTATCTCTGAATGGAAGGGCTCGCGTACACAAATGCAAGGTGCATCTGAACTGCCGTCTTTAAATGGTTTGAGAGTTGACGTGGAGCTGGAAGCACCCAGTGGATTAGTGGTTTTGTTAGACAACCAGATTAACCAAGGAACGGTAGGGTATGTGATTTACATGTTGGGCGAAGTTCCAACACAAGATGGAAGAAAACAACTGTTGATCGATCTTGGGTTCGTTGCAGCGAGCCGTGACAGAAGAGAGCTACCCCAATTAGGAAGCATCACACTACCAACCAATATGTCAGGGCGTTTGTACACACGTTCGTTGAACCCTCTAAGTCATGAGTTGGGATTAGAAAATACGACACCGAATAGAATTCAAAACTTAAACATAACAGCGCTATCACAGTACACCGGGCAAGAAGTGCTGCCCTTTGTCTTCCAACCTCAGAGTTTAGATGCATGGCCCTATGAAATGTTATGGCGTCCAACGGCGATGAAATCTGAGAAGCACTTTGGTTACTCATTTCAATGGTTTGTTATGGCTGCGGTACTTTTGTTTTTGACGATGTTGATTGGCTATCGGTACCTAAAGGCAACACCTATCACGAGGAATAAGGATGGATAAATCTCAAGCACAAGTGAACAGGGAAATTACCGAGGCAAACATGGCTGAGCTCAGAAGCCGTCGTACTAAAGGGCGCTTGGTATTAATTGGACTTGTTTTAATTTTCGCTTTGCCAGCCATTATCGCCAAAGCTGTGCTGGACCAGAATTGGTATACCTCAGGTGTCACTAACTCAGGCGAATTGGTAGAACCAAGAACCACGCTTGCGGATTTCGGCGTAACGGTACCCATGGCTGGAGAGGGTTGGGTTGTGGGTTATATCGCTCCTACAGAGTGTGAAAGCTTGTGCGAACAACAACTCCATTATTTGAATCAAAGCTATTTGGCGTTAGGGAAAAACAAAGAGCGCGTGACCGCCGTTGTTTTTGTCTCAGAAGGTAATTCGTTGTCGGGTTCGTTCAACAAGCCGGATTTATCTTTGTTAGCTGGTGGTGATCAGTTAAGTACTGAGTTTTCGCCTGCTTCGATTATCATTATTGACCCACTAGGGCAGTTGGTCATGAAGTACAAAAGCGTTTCTGACCCGTCTCAGTTAGTTAGTCAATCTAAAGGCATGATTCATGATCTAAGAAAGCTGCTTAAGCTGTCACGAGTTGGGTAGTTAATCAGCTTAAGTTGATAAGCTTGAGTCACTAAGCTTGAATTGATGAGCTTTAGCAAATTGCGTTAATGCTGAGTGTTGTTAGCGAAAAGGGAATAAATATAGGGAGATAAACGATGCAGAATAGAGCCCCTGATTTACTCATACACATGATGAGATTAACGATCTTATTAACCCTTACCGTGATCGTGCTCGGCGCTTATACCCGTTTGTCGGATGCTGGCCTTGGCTGTCCTGATTGGCCAGGGTGTTACGGCAAGATAACCGTTCCTTCTGATGCCCAAGCAGTGAATCAAGCCAATCTACAATTTCCAGAACGTGTTCTCGAAGCAGACAAAGCGTGGATAGAGATGATTCATCGCTACTTTGCCGGAACATTAGGGCTGCTTATCTTTGTAGTCGTCGCTTGGTGTATTAAGAAGAACATTACTTCAGCTGGGCTACCATTACTTATCTCGGCAACCGTAATATTTCAGGCTTTGCTTGGAATGTGGACGGTGACTCTCAAGTTGATGCCCGTTGTGGTTATGGCACATTTGATGGGGGGCTTCACGCTACTGTCGCTATTGTGTCTGCTCTACTGTCGTTTGTCTCAATTTCAAAGCCGTTTTGGTGAGGCTACGTATACTTCGTCACTTAAGGCTTGGGCGCTGTTCGGGCTACTCATTGTGGTCGGGCAGATACTGCTTGGTGGTTGGACATCGTCGAACTATGCCGCGTTGGTGTGTACACAGTTACCCATATGTGAAGGTAACTGGATGAGCTATCTCGACTTCAAAAATGCGTTTGATTTTGCTCAACACGGCCATGATAACTATGAGTTTGGTGTGTTGGAATATCCCGCAAGGCTCACCATCCATGTCATGCACAGGTTCGGGGCTATTTTGGCGACGTTAACGGTGCTGATGATCGTGTACCAGCTATGGAAATTTGGCCAAGTGCCTCACCAAAAGCTGAGCGTGATTGTCGCATTAGTATTGTTTACTCAAATCAGCCTTGGGATCAGTAACGTATGGTTTCATTTACCCATTTCAGTTGCGGTTTCGCATAACCTAGTCGCAGCGATGTTGCTAATCAGCATGGTGGTGACCAATTTTGTGGTCTGGCAACGCAAACCGAGTGAGAGCTTGGTGAAGAACAGTGTATTACAAGGAGGTAATCATGGTCATTAGAACGTCAACACAACATGGAGTGGTGGTTCAAGGCGTAGCCTCAAGTCCTAAGATAGCAGCTAGCAATGACATCGCTTTAAATAACGAAACGGCTGCAAAAAACAAAGCTGTTTGGAAGGTCTATTTAACACTGACCAAGCCGAAAGTGGTGGCTTTGATGCTGCTAACTGCATTGGTTGGAATGTGTTTGGCTGTGCCGAATGGATTGCCTTTGCAACAAACTCTGTTCGGGATGATTGGGATAGGGTTAATGGCTGGTTCGGCAGCTGCGTTTAACCATTTGATCGACAAAAAGATCGATGGACAAATGACTCGAACAAATCGACGACCTTTACCATCCGGTGAACTGAGTAGTGCGCGCGTGTTCAGCTTTGCCGCGGGTATTGGCTTACTTGGTTTCGTCACGCTTGTGGTGTGGGTCAATCAACTCACCGCTTGGTTAACCTTTGCAAGCTTATTGGGCTACGCGGTGATCTATACCATGTACTTGAAGCGAGCGACGCCACAGAACATCGTAATTGCAGGGATCGCAGGCGCTATGCCTCCGCTTTTGGGCTGGACGGCAGTTACTAATGAGCTTCATTCAAACGCTTGGTTGTTGGTGATGATCATCTTTATCTGGACCCCTCCGCACTTTTGGGCGTTGGCGATTCATCGTCGTGATGAGTATGCCAAAGTAAACATCCCTATGCTGCCCGTGACCCACGGAATCGAATACACCAAGACTTCTATTTTGCTCTATACCTTGTTGCTTAGCATCGTATGTATATTGCCTGTATTGGTTGGTATGAGTAGTTGGATATATTTGAGCGCGTCCTTGATATTAAACGGTGGGTTTGTTTATCACGCTTGGGTACTTAAGTATCGTGATGAGCCTAACATGGCGATGAAGACCTTCAAGTTCTCCATTTATCATCTTATGATTTTGTTTGTTGCTTTGTTGGCGGATCATTATCTGCTCTGATAGCTCTGATAGCTCTGAACAGATCAAACAAGGTTATTCCCATATCAAAACCAAACCTTTGGTTTCCACTAACCAAACCCTGACATGTCATGTATGAAAAGCCGGACAATTGATTGGCATGAATTATATAAAGGAACCGGTAATGGAATTCACTGAGCAAGATAGAGATGCTTTGTACCAAACGTGGATGTCACAAAAATCTCGAATGCGAATTACGCAGATGGAGTTTTCAAAAAAGCTAGGGATGAACCAGTTGGATTTTTCGCGAGTGCTAAGAGGGGAGAAAGCATTAACCATGTCTTTCGTTAGTCACTTCTGTCGTTTGCTTCATTTGGAGCCAAGGAATGTGCTCCCTTCACTTAAAGAAGACAATGAATCCGGGCCCAAAGTGGTTTATCTGAAAAGTAGAATGAGTGTTGATGGTGAGATCCAAAATGCTTATATCGAAGGCAATCAGGTGATCGTAGAGTATGCACATACTGTTCAGAACCATTGATTTTAGATCGAGCTCTGAGTTTTACCTCTTTTTCTACAACTTTTAACTTAGGGTATGGCATACTTAGTTAATTCCTTGATTTACTTAAGTGCGTTATGAAACCTTTAAAAGTCCTTTTGCTTGTTGCAACCAGCATGTTTTTGTTTGGTTGTGCAGGCGGCCCAATTAAAACCGCTACTAAATTCACCAGTTATGAAGATTTTCGGCCTGGCCCTGATGGAGGCGTTGATTTAGTTTGGGCAAGGATAGGGCTGCGTGACGAACAACGTTTGAAATCCAAGTTAGACGCTTATGACTCTGTGGTGATCGACCAAATCTTTGTGTTGGCAGAAGAAGGCACAGTAGATCAGGAAGACATTCAGGAGCTCACTGACCATATGGTGAGTCGTTTGGAAGCGAAGATATCGCCTCACAAAACGATTGTCGATGAACCAACAGGGAACACGCTGCGCTTAAGCATTGCTTTGAGCAACGTTGAAACGCCTAACCCGATCTTAGCGGTGACAAGCAGTGTGCTGCCGTTTGGCCTTGCGATGTCGACCATATCTAAGGTGACGACAGGTGAGCACACCAACGTTGGGAGCGCCAGTGTTGAGCTATTGGTCAGTGATGCGCAAGACGGCACTCCGTTGTTTGCGGCCATCGACCGCGAAGCGGGTAATAAAGACTTTTCTACTATGATTGATTCGTTAGATGATGCCAAAGATGCGATCAACTATTGGGTTGAACGTTTAGGTGATACTCTACAGAGCATCGACGACGTCTAGAAAGAGCTTGTAATGCTAGAGAAAGAGAACCTAATTAAGCTAGCCAGAATGCAAATGCCATTTGGCAAATACGCTGGCCGCACCTTGATTGACCTGCCTGAAGAATACTTGCTGTGGTTCGATAAAAAGGGCTTCCCACAAGGTGAGTTGGGCGATCTAATGCAGCTATGTTTAGCTCTCAAGATTGAGGGCTTAGATTCTGTGGTGCAACCGCTTAAATATGACTATTAGCCCTAGTCGCATCCCACACTTAGTAACTAAAATCCCATCCAAATAAGTGACGAGTAGTGGTGATTTTCTGAGGAACACTCAATACAGAGGCAAGAACTGAATCTTGCCTTTTGAATGTTTATGAACCCAGATTCGCCGTAACTTTAATATTACTCCCAACACCTCCCTCAAAGAGCCCGTCTTAATTGTTAATAATTATTAGTCATCCACTATGTTCATTAATGACGAGTTCAGAATCGACTAGCTTTAGCTTCCCCTCAGTGACCTGTACACACAGACAGTTTATTACTTATTGAATCAATCATGGCTTAAAGAAGAGTGGTTTTGAACTCTGAATGAGCACGGGTTTAACGAGAGTTTGATTTTAAGTTTCTGATTAATAGATAAATTGGTGGGTGGTTAAAAATGATAACGAGCGTTACATAGGCGGCAATGTGTGCTTGCACGATATTAAAATGTTATCTGATGTTAATGTTGGGCGCATTGCCCAACACTAATTATTTATTGTCAGTTTTAGAAAATCGCATTGTGTTAGAGTTGACCAATTCGAAATAATCAAGGCGCTCTATTTCAAGCCAACATTCTCGTTCTTGACCGTATAGCTCCTGAATAATCGCTGAATCTTCAATTTGACACATAAATTCTGAGCTGATCAAATGTACGCTCTTGGACTCTCCCGGTGATAGAATTAAAGTGTCAGTTACTTTTTCTGTTTCAATATCAAACATGCTTGCTGAAATTGTTAAATTTTTATCGATTCTGTTCGAAAATTTTCGGCCATCTATTTCATTAATTGATTCATAGCCTTCTGACTTAAGATGTAGTTTTGCCAGCCCCTTAAGTGAAATTGCAGTCTTTCCTGAGTTTGTAATGGTTGCAGTGACAATCAAATCTTTGAAACGCTCAATTTCTTTGTCCACCAAATCCAGTATCAAGTCAATTTCAGAATCGCTCCAATCAATACTTTCAATATAACTAGTAATCGCTTTTAAGTTATCAGTGTGAGTTGTTGAAAACGAAAGAGCGATCAGGTGGCATTTTTCTTCTAATTTTTTTTGTAGCTCTTTGTGTCGAGACCAGTTAAATGCTAATCGTCTCGAACCGACAGCTACGACAGGACCGCGATCAGTTATATCTTGGTAATGTTTTTTGTCTGTGTCATCGTCAATATCTTCGAGCTCTAACATTTTACAGTCGTTATCGATCATTTCGTTCAGTATTTGTGACCAAAATGTCGAGTGAAGCCTATGCCAAAGGGTATAGAACTCGTCTATCATCCCTGAATATAATAATGACTTAAGCTCCGGAAGTGTTTGGCGAATATCTTTTCTGAGTAAAGATTCCTGCTTTAGTCTTTTTGAGGTTTCAATCAAATATTCAACGTAGTCACGATGATTTTGGTAAAAACGACTTGGAGACTTAATTAGCCGACAGTTACTTAGTGAATGGTATACGTCACTAGGTGTTCTCAATACGTCAGTACTTACCGTGTGATATGCTTCCTTTTCTTTGTTAATTAGCGCAATAGAAACGGAAGTCAATAAAATTTTAGGTTTCCCTTGCATAAAGCGTACGGTAGCATAGCTACTGCACAGCCCACCCAATATGGTTCCGCCTATGCCTCCTAACCCAATCAATGTTGCTGTATCCATTAGTCTCTCTATAACGTTTAATTATACTGTGCACATGGTAACATACGCGCACTAAATCATATATACAATAAGGACTAAGGTGTTGCGCAGTCAACACTAAATCCCGAGTGTTGAACAAGCCCGAAGCCACTTTGTTAAGTAAAAATTGTACGATTGCATTTGAAGGGCACATCGCTTTGAGGCTTTTCTCAAGGCGAGCGAGGTCAAGATAAGGTTGCGATAGCAATCTTATCAACCGGTTAGCTGTTTTTCGTTTCTTTCGTCGTCACATCTCCTCTGTTTTTTTTTGATGCCATTCTCCCTATTATCAATGCCTTTTGGCCAGGTGGCTCCGCTCACTTCTACGCATGTCAAAATCGACAACCATAAATTGGGCATCGTGACCGAGTTTATTGAGTGTTGTTACCTAATAATGTGCAGATGTGGATGCAAGTTTCGTTGTTGGCTGTGGGTATGCAGGCGTTATAGCTCAGGTCAGATTCACCTTCTGAAAAGTCATAACTACGTTAATCACGTATAGTTTTGCTATGTGTACGTCACTTGCGTATACTCTGTGTATGAAAAGTGTATTTGTCGAATCGACCATATTTGAAAAGTACCGTAATGAATATCTCAGCGATGATGAGTTTAGGCTTTTTCAAGCTGAGTTAATGTCTAACCCAAAACAGGGGGACGTGATTCAAGGTACAGGTGGTTTGCGAAAGATTCGAGTTGCAAGTAAAGGTAAGGGCAAGCGTGGCGGCTCTCGTGTTATCTATTACTTCCTCGATGAAAAGCGTCGTTTCTACTTGCTGACAATTTATGGCAAGAATGAAATGTCCGATTTAACTGAAGATCAAAAGAAACAATTAAAGGCTTTTATGGAGGCGTGGCGTAATGAGCAATCGTGACCTATTTGCAGAGTTAAGTACTGCTCTTGTTGAGGCTAAAGAGCATTCAGAGGGTAAACTCACTCTTAAAACTCATCAAGTTAACGATATCAGTGAGTTAGATATTTCACCTAATGAAATCGTGAGTATCCGTGAACAGTTTAATATGTCGCGTGGTGTGTTTGCGCGTTTACTGCATACATCATCCCGAACATTAGAAAACTGGGAACAAGGGCGTAGCGCACCAAATGGACAAGCTGTGACCCTTCTAAAATTGGTTCAGCGTCATCCGGAAACTCTTTCGCACATCGCTGAGCTATAACAAATAAGGGCTAGGGTGTTGCGCAGCCAACACTAAATCCCAAGTGTTGAACAAGCCCGAAGCCACTTTATTAAGTAAATTGTACCATTGAGTATGAAGGGCGCACCGCTTTGAGGCTTTTCTCAAGGCGAGCGAGGCCAAGATAAGGTTACGATAGCAATCTTATCAACCAGCTAGCTGTTTTTCGTTTCTTTCTTCGTCGCATCTCCTCTGACTTCGTCAATGCCATTCTCCTTATTATCAATGCCTTTCGGCCAACCGCACGATAATAGGCATCAATAGTCGCAGGTCGTTTACCTTGCAGCTTTAGGTTGGTAAGGTGTTGTTCATAAAGGGTGTTGTAGCGTTCTAAGTCGGTGGGATTCATAAGTTACTCCTGTGATTGACCATCAAGATGATGGTGTGACAAGAGTATGGCTTGCACTCGTTTACTCTGCCGCGCAGCGGCTTCGTTCAACAAGCAATCAAGGGTGGCACGTTACACCCGGCGGTTTTGGTTCGAAGTGTATTAGGTTTGGTAAGTTCAGCGTTGGCGCACCTTATTGCAGGTGTTATATGCTTGGAAGAACCTGTAAGGAAGTAGGTGTAAGTTTTTGGATAAAATCACATTTTTCACAAAATTAGAGCGTCAAATCCTATCAGGTAAAAAGACCGCAACGATTCGAGATGAATCAGAAAGCCATTATTTCTCGGGGCAGGTCGTAGAAGCTTTTACTCTCGAAGACGACCGGAAAATCTGTAAACTAGAGATAATTGGTGTTGAGCATGTGGAGTTTGAGCTGCTTAATCGAAAGCATGCTAAAGCCGAAAATTTGCCATTTGTATTTATGCTCAAATGGATTTTGCGGAAAATATATCCAACAGAAAATAGTTTGTGTTTTATCAGATTCAAAGTTGTTGCGTAGCCAACACTAAATCCCGAGTGTTGAACAAGCCCGAAGCCACATTATTATGTAAATTGTACGATTGAACTTGAGTTACTCCTGTGAATGACCATCAAGATGATGCTCATTCACAGGAGTATGGCTTGCACTCGTTTTACTCTGCCGCGCAGCGGCTTTGTTCAATAAGGCAATTAAACGGAACTAAAACGGTGGGTTACGCTTCGATTCGCTCCACATTTTAACCCGCTATTTTAGTCCGCTTATTGCTGCGTTAGGTTTTCAATCAATTTCATCACAGGAATCAAGGTGCTAAATGAGAATAATAAAACTGAGCTCTTCAGATCCGGATATGGTTACAATTGAAGCAGTTCATGAGTACTTCAACGATAAACTTGCGACAAGGCTGCCTCAAGGTAGGTTTTTGCTTACGAAAGGCAGAATTAAATCAGATGGGTTATCTATTGGTGAAATTGTTGTTTTTACGTACAAAGCAAATTTGGTGTACTTCGCTTTCGTTAGTCAGGAAGTAACGCAAAACGAAGATCCTGACAGCAGTGAGTATCCTTCGTACTTTTGTATTGACCTCGCTACACTTGCACCTTGCACTGGTACATTGAATGAATTTAATCAGCGTCTTATTGAGCAAGGAGTTACTGATAAAAAATTTGGCGGGCAAGGTTGGGTTCAAGTCCCTAGTGCTGAAAGTAACCCTAATCTAGAAAGTTTACTTATCCCTTTTATAAGCCAAGATGCAACTAACGTTACTGTTACAGGTCGCCTTACTGAAACGGTGGCTAGGGTAGGTCAACAAAAATTCAAGAAGAACCTTATCGAAATGTGGGGTTGTTGTGCAGTAACAGGTTTAGACATAGAAACATTATTAGTCGCATCTCATATTAAGCCGTGGTCTAAGGCAAATAGCATTGAGAAACTAGATTGTTACAATGGCTTACTGTTAGCTCCTCATTTAGATGCCCTGTTTGACAAGGGTTTCATTACGTTTGACTCAAATGGAAAAATTCAAATATCTAATGAGTTAATTGGTAAAGAAAAAATGTTGGGCATTACACCATTACTCAAGCTTTCAAAAGTAACTGAAAATAATAAAAAATACTTATCTTGGCACAGAAATGAACTCTTTCGTGGCAAGATAACCTAACTAATAAAGATTAAGGTGTTGCGCAGCCAACACTAAATCCTGAGTGTTGAACAAGCCCGAAGCCACTTTATTAAGTAAATTGTACGATTGAACTTGAAGGGCTCATCGGTTTGAGGCTTTTCTCAAAGCGAGCGAGGCCAAGATAAGGTTGCGATAGCAATCTTATCAACCAGTTAGCTATTTTTCGTTTCTTTCGTCGTCACATCTTCTGTTGTTTCGCCTGTACAATTCTCCATATACCGTTCCTGCGCAGAAATTGCCAAATTTGATCGGTTCTATTCTTCGATGAGTAACATCCAAACCAAGGTTGTGGTGCTAGTTCCCATTTTTCTCTATGTGACGAAAAGTCTTTAGCTCTCTATTTTTGTGTATGCGTTTTGTAAAGGCTGTAGTGTGGTAAAGAGCTTTTATCTATCGTTGCGTAAGACATTATCTAGCCAGGATAGTTTGAAGAGCTGTGTTCTTACTGTGTCTGATAACTGCGCAATCGATAGTGTGTAAATAATGTTGTACGGGGTGTTTTAAATATAAAACACAAAATAAATTGCGTTTTTTTTCAATTAGTGATTGAAACTGTGGTTTTTACTAGTTAAGTTACAGGGAACAAGAAGATAAATGCTGATGGAAAGTGACGTGAGATAACGTGCATTCAGCCTCAAGGATAGAAAATAGGAAGAAGTAAGCAATGTTCCAGACTGATGATGTAAGAATTAACAAAGTAAAAGAGTTATTACCACCTGTTGCTGTTTTAGAAAAGTTTCCAGCGACAGAAATTGCTTCTTCTACAACCTTTGAAAGCCGCAAAGCGATCCACAATATTTTAGAAGATAGCGATGATCGCTTACTTGTTATTGTTGGCCCATGTTCTATTCATGATACAGAAGCTGCGCTTGAGTACGGTAAACGTTTGAAAGTGCTACGCGACGAACTAGGCGATAACCTTGAAATCGTAATGCGTGTTTACTTTGAAAAACCACGTACCACTGTTGGCTGGAAAGGCCTAATCAATGACCCGTACATGAACGACACGTTCAAACTAAATGACGGTCTTCGTCTAGGACGTAAGTTACTACTTGATCTAACTGACATGGGAATGCCTACGGCGAGTGAATTCCTAGATATGATCACGCCGCAATACGTTGCCGATCTAATCAGCTGGGGCGCAATTGGCGCACGTACTACTGAATCTCAAGTTCACCGTGAACTGGCTTCTGGCTTATCTTGCCCAGTTGGCTTTAAGAATGGTACGGATGGCAATATCAAGATCGCAACAGACGCTATTCGTTCGGCAAGTGCTTCGCACCACTTCTTGTCGGTAACTAAATACGGCCACTCAGCAATCGTTGAAACAGCAGGTAACCCTGATTGTCATATCATCCTACGCGGTGGTAAAGAGCCAAACTACAGTGCAGAGCACGTTGGTAAGATTAAAGAAGAGCTAGAAGCTTCAGGTCTTCCACAGAAGGTGATGATTGATTTCAGCCACGCGAACAGCTCAAAGCAGTTCAAACGCCAAATGAACGTTTCTGATGACGTAAGCGCACAGATCTCTGGCGGTGACAAAGCTATCTTTGGTGTGATGATTGAATCTCACTTAGTTGAAGGTCGCCAAGATCTTGTTGATGGCAAAGCTGCAACCTACGGCCAATCTGTTACTGATGCATGTATTGGTTGGGAAGATACTGAAACAGTTCTTCGCCAACTTGCAGGTGCTGTTGAAGCGCGTCGTAACAAGTAATCTAATTATTACAGCCAGTCGCTAAGCGGCTAAAAATTCAAAGCCCTTATTAGCAATCGCTAGTAAGGGCTTTTTTGTGGATCTTAACTACTAGCTAGAAGTCATTGGTATTGCTTCTTAATGACCTTCTGAGTTGGAAATGACCATACCTTGAGCTTCGCCAAAATCTTGAGGATCGATCTTGAGCGTTTGTGTTGGGAAGGCGATATCAGCATTGTGCTTATGAATAATCGCCAACACCTGCAGCAGGACATCTTGCTTAACTTCGTGGTATCTCACCCAGTTAACCGTTTTGGTGAAGGTGTAGATAAAGAAATTAAGGGTTGATGGACCAAACTTATCAAAGTTAACGATCAGCGTCTGTTTTGCATCAATGTCAGGGTGTGTTTCGAGCATGGATCTAACTTCATCAACAATTAGAGCTAGCTTGTCTGCATCTTGATAACGAAGACCGAAGGTTTCATTGATTCTGCGGTTCAACATTCTTGATGGGTTCTCCACCACAATGTTACTGAATACCGAATTTGGCACGTATAAAGGTCGCTTATCAAAAGTGCGAATGATGGTCATGCGCCAACCAATGCGTTCGACTGTACCTTCGATTTGGCGGTCTGGTGAGCGTATCCAATCACCGACTTTAAAAGGACGGTCGAAGTAAATCATCATGCCGCCAAAGAAATTCGACAGTAGATCCTTTGCTGCCAAACCGACGATTAAGCCACCCACACCACCGAAGGTGAGTAAGCCAGATAGGCTCAGACCAAATGCCTGCATGATGGTCAGGCCGCCCATCACCATAAAGAACAAGCGAGCGACTTTAGCGATAGCTTGTACTGTGGTTTCGTCTCTGGTTTTTTGTTCTAAGACGTACGCTTCAGTGTTGGTGATCATTCGCAAGGTAAACCAAACGAAGGTACAGATAATTAATATGTGCTTAAGTGTTTTTAACCAATTAATTTCATTACCAAACTGGTCTTGAAGGATTAACCCCACAGAGACAGTTGCAGGCCAACACCAGAGTAATGTACTGACAGGTGTTTTTAGCGCCTCTAGCAGTAGGTCATCCCAGTGGAATGGGGTTTTCTGAACCAGAATTTCTAAGCGATTATGGATAATTCGCCAAGCGACCCAAGCGAGAAAGCTCGCAATAGTGATGAATAGGACGCTGTTTGCCCAATCACTATGGCTCTGGTTAATGTAGGTTTGTACTTGGGTTATGAATTCATTCATTGTGTGTACTGCCGCAGAAATAGTGGGTTAGAAATTAGCAGAAATCACTTTTGTTCTCTACCTTTATAAATCAAGCGATTAGCTGACAATTGTATCTCTATATGGATATATAGTCGTTTTTTTGTATGAAGACAATTTCATTATTTGTTTTCGATGCTACATAGCTTTGTAAGTGGAGTAATAAATGAGTGACAAACAATATGCAGTTATTGGCTTGGGACGTTTTGGTCTCTCAGTCTGTAAAGAGCTACAAAGTTCAGGCTCACAGGTACTCGCCGTTGATATTGATGAAGAGCGAGTGAAAGATGCGGCGGCTTTTGTTTCTCAAGCGATTGTTGCGAACTGTACAAGCGAAGAGACAGTTAAAGAGTTAAGGCTCGATGAATACGACATGGTGATGGTGTCGATAGGCTCTGACGTTAATTCCAGTATTCTCACAACGTTGGTCGTTAAAGAGTCAGGCGCAAAAGCAGTCTGGGTGAAGGCGAATGATAAGTTCCACGGCAAGATTCTCTCTAAGATTGGTGCCGACCACATCATTATGCCCGAGCGAGACATGGGTATTCGTGTCGCGCGTAAAATGTTGGATAGACGCGTTCTTGAGTTTATCGACCTTGGCAGTGGCTTAGCGATGACGGAAATCGTTATTGGATCCAAGTTCTTGGGTAAGCAACTTCGCGATCTTAAGCTGTGCAAAGAGGTTGGTGTGGAGGTACTTGGCTTCAAGCGAGGCCCGAACTTAACGAAAGCACCAGAACTGGATGTGAGTTTAGAAATTGGGGATGTGGTGATCATCGCTGGGCCGAAAGATACTTTATCTAGAAAGCTACGCAATTGGTAATTGGCAATCGGTAAGTAAGGTAACAGTATGAATTCGGTAAAACGAAAAGGTACTTTCTACACCCTTAAAAGTGATAAGAAGCCACGCAAAGGCTCTGAACCTAAGATTATCCTTACGAGCTTCTTAGGTGTTCTTATCCCCTCAGCAATCTTTCTGACGCTGCCTGTGTTCTCTGTGACAGGGCTAAGCTTTACGGATGCTCTGTTTACTGCCACGTCAGCGATCAGTGTGACAGGATTAGGTGTTGTCGATACTGGCCAGCACTTCACCTTGGCAGGCAAAATCTTACTGATGTTCTTGATGCAAGTCGGCGGGTTAGGGCAGATGACTCTATCTGCGGTGCTGCTTTACATGTTCGGTGTTAGGTTAAGCCTTAAACAACAAGCACTTGCGAAAGAAGCATTGGGGCAAGATCGTAAGATTAACCTCAGGAAGTTAGTGAAGAAGATCATCACCTTTGCATTGGTGGCAGAGTTTGTCGGGTTTGTGTTGCTCTGTTTCCGTTGGGTTCCAGAAATGGGATGGGCAATGGGAAGCTTTTATGCACTCTTTCACGCTATATCTGCATTCAATAACGCAGGCTTTGCGCTGTTTTCAGACAGTATGATGAGCTTTGTTGACGATCCACTGGTGATATTTACATTAGCAGGTTTGTTTATTTTTGGTGGCCTTGGTTTTACAGTCGTCGGCGACTTATCGAGTAACTGGCGTAAAGGTTTTCGACACCTACATTTACATACCAAGATAATGCTAACTGCAACACCAGCGCTGTTGTTGGTTGGTACGGTATTGTTTTGGCTGTTGGAGAGGAATAACTCAGCGACTATGGAAGGTTTATCGGTGCAAGGTCAGTGGTTAGCGGCATTTTTCCAGTCTGCGAGTGCTCGTACTGCTGGTTTCAATAGTGTCGATTTGTCTCAATACACCCAGCCTGCATTGTTGGTAATGATTGTACTGATGTTGATTGGTGCTGGTTCAACTTCCACTGGTGGTGGTATTAAGGTCTCGACTTTCGCGGTTGCGTTTGTTGCAACTTGGACCTTCTTACGTCAGAAAAAGCATGTAGTGATGTTTAAACGTACTGTGACCTGGCAAGCGGTAACAAAGTCATTGGCCATTATTGTGGTAAGTGGAGCACTGTTAACCACCGCAATGTTTTTGTTAATGCTTACTGAAAAGGCCGCGTTTGACCGCGTGATGTTTGAAGTGATTTCTGCTTTTGCAACCGTCGGTCTAACAGCGGGACTCACTGCAAATCTCACTGAGCCGGGCAAATACATTATGATTGTGGTGATGGTAATCGGACGTATTGGTCCTCTCACTTTGGCGTACATGTTAGCTCGTCCAGAACCTTCTTTGTTGAAATACCCAGAAGATACGGTGCTAACAGGTTAATAAGGTTAACAGGCTAAGTTAACCCTTCTTGTTAGTGCGTTAGAAAAACAAAGCCAGCGAATATGCTGGCTTTGTTGGTATAGGTGCCGCACTAATTTCTTAGCACTTAGCCTTCGAACATTTCCATATATTCTTCGTAGCCTTCCTCAGCCAATTTATCTGCTGGGATAAAGCGCATAGCGGCTGAATTCATGCAGTAGCGTAAACCTGTTGGCTTTGGACCATCTTTAAATACATGCCCTAGGTGAGAGTCACCAAATTTACTACGAACCTCTGTTCTTGGGTAAAGTAGCTTGTAGTCAGTAGTTGTTACCACATAAGCTTCGCTGATTGGTTGTGTAAAGCTCGGCCAACCTGTACCTGACTTGTATTTGTCTTTTGAAGAGAACAAAGGTTCACCCGTTACGATATCAACGTAAATACCTTCTTGCTTGTTATCCCAGTATTTGTTGTCAAATGGGCGCTCTGTTGCGTCGTCTTGTGTGACATCGTATTGCAGTGAAGTTAGAGATGCTTTGATCTCTGCATCAGACGGCTTGGTGTATGTTTTAGCATTAGCTGTCGCATTTTTGCCATCGATGATTTGGCGGATCGTTTTCGGATTTTCTTTTCTATCATCACCGAAGATTTTATCTAGGTACTGATCACGACCAGAAGCGTAGCGGTAGTAGTTATAACGAACTTTGCTCTTCTTGTAATAATCTTGATGGTATTCTTCTGCTGGCCAGAATTTTTCAAACTTAATCAGCTCTGTTTTTAGTGGCTCACCAAAGATCTGAGCTTTGTCTATTTCCATCATGAAATTCTGAGCAACGTCTTTTTGCTCTTGGTTATGATAGAAAATAGCAGGTCGATATTGAGGACCTCTATCTACGAATGAGCCTTTATCATCGGTAGGATCGATGTGTCTGAAGAATTGGTCAAGTACCTGCTCATAGCTAACGACATCTGGATTGTAAGTCACGTTGATCACTTCGATGTGTCCAGACTTACCCGAGGAAACTTGTTTGTAGGTTGGATTTTCTAATTCACCACCGGAATAACCAGAGATAACGTCGGTGACGCCGGTCAGTTTTTCTAGGTCGGATTCTGTACACCAAAAACAACCACCAGCCAGTGTCGCGATTTCACTTTTACCTGAATCCATCGCTTTATCCATTGTATTGGCAGTGCCAGTCTGGCTTACAAATAGCGAAGTCAGTGGTAATGCAACCACGAGTGATACCAATATTTTAGATAATTTATTCATAGATACCTCATCTTGACGTTTTCTCATTCGATTTTGAATGTACGAATAGAGACAGGGTTTAGATGGAAAAAATTACACTATTCATGAAAAAATATCTCAAACAGAAAATCTTGCTCATAAATGCTGCCAGTAGTAGGGTGTCCATTATTGATATAATAGATAATGATGGCGGTTTCCGTACATCTAAGGAACAACATGCAAGCAGAAGTTAAATGGGTCGAAGGCTTTAAATTCCTAGGTCAATCTCAATCAGGTCACTCTGTCGTTATGGATGGCAGTGGCGGTGCTACCGCGCCAAGCCCTATGGAAATGGTGCTAATGGCTGCTGGCGGTTGTAGCTCTGTTGATGTGGTTGATGGCTTGAAATCTGCAGGCCAAAACATCACGGGCTGTAATGCAAAGCTTGAAACCACACGTCGTGAAACGGCGCCAAAAATCTTTACTGTGATTAACATTCACTTCGAAGTGTCGGGTGAAAATCTTGATCCCGAGCTTGTAGCTAAGGTCTGTGCGGATTCATTAGAAAAGTACTGTTCAGTATGCTTAATGCTGGGTGCTGGTGTAGAGATGACCCACAGCTGGGAAATAGTCTAGTCTCTGATTGTACAGTTTGGCGGTAGACTGATTTTTACGGCTTCTACTTATAGCTGACGGCATATGGGGAGAGCCTGATAAAGAAAAGGGCGGAGCACTTGAAAGTGCTCCGCCCTTATTATTTTAATTAAGGTAGAGTGCTATTATTCAGCAGTTTCTACGATAACTTCTTCCATTTGCGCTTTTTCTTGGTATTCGAAGCTTGGGATCGTTGCGTCAACACGACGGTTTTGCGCACGACCTTCAGCTGTAGCGTTTGATGCTACAGGGTTTTCTTCCCCTTCACCTGAAGCTGTAATGCGGTCCGCTTCAATGCCTTGCTCTTCAATGTATGCGGCTACAGCAGCAGCACGCTTCTTAGAGATCATCATGTTGTACTCTGCCGCACCTGTTGAATCCGTGTGACCAACAACATTAACTGATGATTGAGGGTGAGCTTGCAGTACTTCAACTAATGGCATTAATGCAGTTTTGCCTTCTGAAGATAATTCAGTGCTGTTTGTCTCAAACATACCTTGAGAGAAGCTTTCAGTTTTCGCTTTAGTAACCACAACTTCTTCTTCAACAACAACGACTTCTGGTTCGGCAATTGGCTCTGCAGGAGCCTGTGTTACAACGGCTGCAGAAGCGGCTGCTGCTGAAGCCGTTGTGTTACCTGTACCAAAGTTGTAGCTAAGGCCAACGGTAACAAAGTTAGAGTTTAAGTCTTGAACATAGTTGTCATCGAAATCATCGAAGTATTGGTATTCAACACGAACAGCCCAATCTGAGGAAAGCTGCTTCTCTAGACCGATACCGGCTGAAAGAACAACGTCTGTTTCACCGCCGTGCGAGATGTAAGCTGGGCCAGCTTTGAAGAATACATCGAATTCTTGTTGTACTGGTAGGCGGTACATTGGCGTTAGTGAGATAGCAATTATAGGGTCGCTAAAGTCACTTGTAACCCCATTTTTGGAAAAGCTTGTATTGTAGTCACCTAAGAAATCAGAACTTAACTCGATACCTAGTCTGTCAGTGAAGTTATAGCCAGAGTATATCCCTGCACCAATTGCATCATCATCACACTTTTCACCGCTTACGCATGCGCTATCTAGCCAACCCATGCCTACTTTTGCACCAACATAAGTGGTTGCAGCAATAGAAGGAGCTGCCGCTAAGCCGGAAGCTGCGACGACAGCACACATGATTTTAGAAAGTTTTTTCATAATCTTATCCTTGGATTAATTTTTATTGTTATCTGAACTGACCTGGAAAGCGATCACTTACTGGCTAAGACACTGCGACCGTAAGTAAATCAAGGCGTTGATTCAGGTAGAGCTTTTAAAGTACTACTAATATATTGTTAGTCTGATTGCGTATGATAGTCAATCAGATTGTTGGTATTCATAGTTTTCAAGGCGCTATTTATAGCTTTTTTGTTGATCAATTGTTGTCTTAAATGTTGGAAACAATGAAACCTCGTATCATTTTAAGGCGGTACGAGGTTTCATCTTTTTGTGTGAACGGATTATATGGCTACATAGCCTGAGTTGTAAGGTGGAGCGGAGGCTTAGCTGTTACGGACGCTCACCGGCTAACAAACGCTTTTCGATATCTGCAATCACTCTAGGTAAGTCGGCGATGGTATCGATCAGGTAGTGCGGGTTTGATTTGTTTAGCTTAATGCTTGCTTTTTCTCGCGCAGCTGCAAGTGTCGCTTCGTCGGCATCCACATATTCTTGGTAGGTTAAGCCTGCTTCGTTGCCTGATAATACAAGGCCTACTGTCCACATGCCTGCGTTGTGACCTTCATCGATACCCGGTGCAGCGTCATCCACTTTCACACACGCAGCGACGTTCGTCACACCTAGGTCAATGACGTTTTTAAGTGCCATGAATGGAGCAGGGCGACCGCCTTGCGGTAAGTCGTCAGTTGCAACTACGTTGTCAGGAAGATAACCGTAATCTGCTGCAGCTGGAATTAGTACGTCCATCACCTCTCGTGGGTAACCAGAACAAGAGCCGATTTTTACGTTCTTTTCTTTTAAGTTATTCACGACTTCAATCGCGTTTAAAATTGGTGCTGCGTGGTCTGCTACTTTTGCTTTCTGAAGAGGCATGAATGCCGCGTAGATCGCATCAACGTCTTCACTGGTCATCGAGCGTCCGAATTGAGCATTCCAACGAGCGTTAACAGCTGGGATTCGACCAACTGCTTGGATGTGGTCCCATTTGCCGATCCCCATGGGTTCTCGCGCTTCTGCTAAGTCGATATCAAAGTCGAAACCTTGTCTGAATGCTTCAACGAAAATACTGGTTGGAGCAAATGATCCAAAATCAACGATAGTGCCAGCCCAGTCAAAGATAACCGCTTGGATAGGTGATGTTGTGTTCATAATAGTATCCTATTTTTGTGTCGCTCCCAGTGCAAAGTTCTGGGAGGACGAATGATTGTTTTAGGTTATTGGTCTAAATGTTGATTTAAAGAATGAATTAAAGGTATTCAAAGTCTTTGCAGACTTTTGCTATCGCTTTTTCGAATACAGACAGAGCGACTTCTAGTTCGCTGCGACTGATGATCAAGGGCGGGCTCAATTGAATCACGTTACCTTGTGACACCTTAAAGCTCAGGCCATCGTTCAGACATTGATAAAGTACGGCTTCTGCTTCATCGAACGCTCGGCTTTTGGTGATATGGTCGGTGACCAACTCCACGCCCCAAAGTAGACCGATGCCGCGAACGTCGCCAATGACTGGGTATTTCTCTTTCATCTGAAGCAGTTGTTCACGCACGAACAGGCTGTCTTTTTGCACTTTTTCGAGCAGATTCTCTTGTTCAATCACTTCCATGGTCGCGAGTGCTGCCGCACAACCAATTGGGCTTTTCTCGTGGGTGTAGTGACCAAGAGATACTTGCGCTGCCGTGTTGTATTTGTCTTTAGTGATCATGGCTGCGATTGGTACTAAGCCGCCGCCAAAACCTTTACCGATACATAGGATGTCAGGTTCGATATCAAACGCTTGGTGAGTGAACCACTCGCCACTGCGACCCATACCGTTTGGAATGTCGTCGATGATCAACATGACGTTATGCTTATCACAAATCTCACGGATGCGCTTCCAGTAAGCTTTGCTTGGTACTTGCACGTCTGTGTTACGAACCGCTTCTGCAATGAAGGCTCCAATACCGCCTTCTTTTTCAATCACGTACTCTAGGTAATCCGCATAATGCACATCACATGCGGTCTCGTTCGCATCGCCGGAGTTTTGCCCGCGAAGCAATAAAGAGTCATTAAGCGGGAAAGCACCACGATAAGAGACGGCTGGTGGAATACGTTCTACACCAGCCATTAACGGCCCCATACCCTCGCGAAAACAAGCTTCACCACCCACTGAAATTGCATCGAGTGACGCGCCGTGGAATGAATCCCATAGCGACACTACTTTAAAGTTGTTGGTGACATGTCGAGCCAGTTTGAGTGCCATGCCGATCACCGATGTACCACCCGGAGCAAACAACACGCGATTCAAATCACCACCGCAGATCTGTGTGAGTTTCTCAGCACACTGAACCGCAGTTTCATTGGTAAAGCGACGCGGTGAAAACGGTAATGACGCCATTTGTTGAGTCACCTTATTGATGATGTGTGGGTGACCATAACCTAGCTGGTGAACATTATTGCCGTGAAAGTCCATGTACTTCTTGCCAGTTGCATCTTGAATGTAGATGCCTTCGGCTGCTTCAAGTGTGTCTAGGCAAGGCGTTGACATGGCTTGATGAAGAAACACGTCAGCATCACGCTTTAACATCACTTGAGTCGCATCATCGTTTAGCGATTCGTTCCATTTTTCGCGTGCTGGCGTGGTGTTCACATCGCCTTCGCTTCGAAAGTGCGTGGCCTTTAGAATCGGCTCTTGATTGGTCGTCGTCATTATTTGATGTCCCAGTACATAGCGTTTTTCACCGCGCCAATGAGAGCTTCAATGTCTGACGGGTAAACTTCACCGATGTTACCTATACGGAAGCAGTCTGCGTTTGAAACCTTGCCCGGATAAATCACAAATCCTTGCTCTTTCAAACGGTCATAGAATTCCTTGAATTGGTAATCGCTATGAGTTGGAGAATAGAAAGAAGTGATGATAGGTGAATGAAGATCATCATTAAGCAGTGGTTCAAAGCCAAGAGAACGCATACCTGCAACCAATGTGGTTTGGTTGGTTTGGTAGCGACTATGACGAGCTTCGATGCCGCCTTCTTGTTCCAATTCAAGTAGGGCTTGGTAGAAAGCGCGCACTGTATGAGTCGGAGAGGTGAAACGCCATTTACCATGGTTGCTTTCCATGCAGTGCCATTGGTCAAACAGGTCAAGGCTTAATGAACGAGCTTGGCCTTTGCATTTTTCCAGTTCCGATTGCTTCGCAATAACAAAGCCGAATCCAGGTACACCTTGAATACACTTGTTTGCCGAGCTGATCATGTAATCGATACCTAAGTCAGCAATATCCATAGGAATGCCACCAAAGCTCGACATCGCATCTAGAATGACAGTTTTGTTGTGCTGTTTTGCCAATTTGGCAATCTCTTCAATTGGATTCAGCATGCCAGTGGTGGTCTCACAGTGGACAATCGCCACGTGAGTAATGTCTGAATCCATGGTCAATGCCGTTTCCATTTCGTTCAAGTCAGGTTGTGATGTTTCACCTGGGGAAACGACATGGCATGGAATGTTTAAGTATTCTGCGATTTGAGCAATCCGAGCCCCATACGCACCGTTGTCAACAACAAGAAGCTTACCGCTTTTAGAGATAACGCTACCGATTGTTGCTTCAACTGAAGCGGTGCCGCTACCTTGCATTAGTACGCTCGTGTAACCCGTTTGCTTAGTCGCCAAAGTCACTAGCTTGCTACGAATCACTTCAACAACGTCTTTGTTGTATTCATCATCCCAAGTACACCAATCTTTTAGCATCGCTTGGCGAACGGTTTCAGAAGTAGATAGAGGACCCGGTGTCAGTAGTAGGTATTCGTTTCTCATGTTCAATTCTCGTGATTTATATTTTGGACTATACCAATATTTGCGGTTACTTTAACAACCAATTTAAACGGTCGTAAATAGCCCAAACGTTATTTTCACAAAAGCTTCATATTAAAATTTGTCACTTGTGTTGAGAAATTTTCCGATCTTTAAACTGCCATTTTTTGTTCATTTAACCGTCATAAAAGCAAGTTAGCTTAATACTCGAAATTTGGTACATACCAATATGAAGATGTGTGCTAACAACCTAAATGAATTTATGGATATAGAAGCCTCTAGATGGAGCTTCTAGCCTTAACAACTTTAACCTTGGCAATTCCTAACCTTGGCATCGGGCCTGACTGGAGAAAATGATGAAAAACCGTTTTATGAAAGGATCACTTGCAGCATTAGTTACTCTACTAGCTGGTAATGCTTATGCAGCACAGGAAGTGACGGTTTACACCGCTTTTGAAACTGACATTTTAGCGAAATACAAAAACGCATTTGAAAGTGAAAACCCAGACATCAACATCAAATGGGTTCGTGATTCAACTGGGATCATGACGGCAAAATTATTGGCCGAGAAAAACAACCCTCGTGCAGAAGTGGTGTGGGGTCTTGCTGGTTCTTCAATGGCACTGCTTAAAGAAGAGGGCATTCTTAAGCCTTACACTCCTCAAGGTGTAGAAGCGTTGCGTGTAAACCTTAACGACCCGCAATCTACTCAAGCTTGGTACGGCAATGACGCATTCTTCAATGCAGTTTGCTTTAACGAAGTAGTGGCTAAGCAATTGAACCTACCGGCACCTAAATCTTGGGATGACCTAACGAAGCCTATCTACAAAGGCCACATTGCAATGCCAAACCCAGCGTCTTCTGGTACGGGCTACATGCAGGTTTCGGCTTGGTTACAAAACATGGGTGAAGACCAAGGTTGGAACTACATGCAGAAGCTAGATCAAAACATTGCTCACTACACGCACTCTGGTTCTAAGCCATGTGTTCAAGCCGGTATGGGTGAAGTCGCTATCGGTATTTCTATGGCGAGCCGTGGCGCTAAGCTGAAAACTCAAGGCGCGCCACTTTCAGTTATTACGCCTGAAGGCATCGGCTGGGAATCTGAAGCGGTAGGCCTTGTTAAGCCTTCTGATGCAGCACAACGTGTTATCGATTGGTCTATTTCTAAAGCGGCAAACGAGCTTTACATCGAAATGTACCCAGTTGTTGGCCACCAAGATGTAACAGGTAAAGCAGAGAACTTCCCGAACGTAGAAAAGAACATGGCAAAAATGGACTTCGCTCGCATGGGCAGTGAACGTGCAGACGTTCTTAAAACATGGTCTGAGAAGTTTGACGCTAAATCAGAGCCAAAATCTTAATCTGCTGAGCTAGTTAGTTTATTGGCTACTTAGTTAATTATCTACTGAGCTTATTAGATTACAGAGTTTATTCGACACATGGTTTATTAGACACGTAGTCCAATAGATATGCAGCTCATTAGAAGTTAGGAATCAGTAAAGGAAGGCTTCGGTCTTCCTTTTTTAGTTTTACACCTTTAGGTTTTAAGTAAGGTACAACAAATGACAAAGCACTACTCATATTGGTTCAAGCAAGCGTTAGAACAAGAATTTGGTAACATCAATGCGGGACTAGATTCGGCTAAGCCGCTTCAAAAAGACGTTAACTGTGATATCGCCATTGTCGGCGGTGGTTACACTGGTTTATGGACGGCGATTTTAATCAAACAACAACAGCCTCAAAAGCACGTTGTGGTGATTGAAAAAGGTTTGTGTGGCAGCGGTGCTTCTGGCGCGAACGGAGGGTGTATGCTGACGTGGTCGACAAAGTATCCAACGCTGAAAAAGCTCTACGGAAGAGAGCAGGCGAAATGGCTGGTTAAGGAATCTGAAAAGGTCATTTACGAGATCGAAACTTTCTGTAACGAACACGACATCGACGCGCATCTGTATCGAAGTGGTACTTATTACACGGCGACCAATCAAGCTCAGAAGGGTGGAATGGAGCCAGTGGTTAATGAGCTGGTTAAGCAGGGTATCAATAGCTGGAAGAAGTGCGACAATTCTTTGGCTGAGAAAGCGGGATCTGATCGCCACATTGAGGGTTACTACTCAGAAGCTGCGGGTAGTGTTCAGCCTGCGCTATTGGCGAGAGGTTTGCGCCGAGTCGCACTTGAACTGGGTGTTGAAATGCACGAAAACACAGAGATGACTTCTCTTGATTACGGCTCACCAGTTCGCGTCCAAACTAAGGGTGGGACGATAACTTCCGATAAAGTGATCTTAGCGCTCAATGCATGGATGCTCGATCACTTTAAAGAGTTCAAACGCAGCATTGTTGTTGTCTCTTCAGATATGGTGGTGACCAAGCCTATTCCTGAAAAGCTCAAGCAATTTGGCCCAGAGAAAGGGGTGGCGGTGGTGGATTCGCGTATCTTTGTCCACTACTACCGAGATACCCAGGACGGACGACTCATGTTGGGCAAAGGCGGTAATAAATTCTCGTTTGCGAATCAGGTTGAAAGCATGTTCAACCAAACGACTAACTACCTACCGATTCTCAATCAATCCTTCCAGAAATTGTTCCCTAAACTGGAGCAGAATGAATTCGATTACAACTGGTCGGGCGGTTCAGACCGATCCGTCACAGGATTGCCATTTTTCGGTAATCTAAAAGGCCAAAGCAATATCTATTATGGGCTTGGTTACTCAGGTAATGGTGTGGCTCAAACTCGCATGGGAGGCAAAATTTTGTCTTCAATGGTGTTAGGAGTTGATAACGAATGGACTCGTAGTGGTTTAACTAGTGGTCCACGAGGCTATTTCCCAACAGAGCCATTTCGTTGGGCTGGGGCAATGATGGTTAGAGATGCTGTTCGACGAAAAGAGAACGCGGAAGATTCTGGTAACACGCCATTGTGGCTAGATAAGCAATTGGCAAAGCTCGCGGGGGCGGCAGGTAAAGCCGACAAGGTTGAATCATAAATTGATTTAAGGTTCAAATTAGAGGTATACACTAAGGCTCTCTGTGACTTATGGGCTAGTCATTGAGGGCTTTCTGAATTAACTTTCAAAGCCGAGCAAATAGCAATCTTTAATGCTTATTATATCTGCAATATAACTGTCATTTAGCTACTATAAATTTGTCACTCAACTGCAATATTCTCAGTTTAAATTTGGTATATACCATATAGAGAGTGCTGTAGTATGAGCAACCAAACTTATTTGAATATTGAAAACGTTGTAAAGCAATTTGGCCAATTTACAGCGTTAAAAGACATCTCCCTATCGATAGATAAAGGCGAGTTCGTCTGCTTCCTTGGCCCATCTGGCTGTGGAAAAACCACCTTATTACGTGCGATTGCAGGTCTAGACTTGCCAACTTCAGGTTCTATTGAGCAGAACGGTAATGATACGACCTTCTTGCCGCCAGAAAAGCGCGACTTTGGCATCGTGTTCCAATCTTACGCTTTGTTTCCTAACCTCACTGTGGAAGAGAACATCGCGATTGGTCTGAAAAACCAAGGGATGTCGACCAAAGAAGCTCTGGAAGCGGTAGAATCTTGGTTAGAAACCATTGGTTTACCAACATCTGGCCAGAAATACCCGAATCAACTGTCTGGTGGACAACAGCAACGCGTGGCTCTCGCTCGTGCATTGGCCTTGTCTCCAGGTTTGCTACTCCTCGATGAACCGCTGTCTGCGTTGGATGCGAAGGTAAGAACACATCTGCGTGACGAGATCTGCCAACTGCAACGCAAGTTGGGTATCACCACTATCATGGTGACGCACGACCAAGATGAAGCACTAACGATGGCTGACCGTATCGTGGTGATGAATCATGGTGTTATCGAGCAGGTCGGTGCTCCTCAAGAGATCTACCAAAAACCTGTCAGTCGTTTTGTGGCTGAGTTTGTTGGCAGTATGAATTTCATTCAAGCTTCTGTTGCAGCTCAAGGTAAGATGCGTATTGCTGAGTCAATGCTGCCGTTACCTGGCTTAGATAATCTCACGCCAAACCTAGGTGATGTTTTCGATATTGCCGTTCGTCCAGAGCAAATCCAGTTTGTGGATCGTTTTAGTGAGTCATTACCCGTGAGAATCGTATCAAGCGAATTCTTAGGGGCGTTTTATCGTGTTGAGTGTCAATTGCAACATGACTCCACGGCGAAAGAGATCATCGTTGATGTATCAGTCAAAGAGTTCAATCGATTGAAGCTGCGTCGCAGTGATATTCGTTATGTGGCGTTTGACCACGAAGGCCTGAGAGCTTACCCATCGAAAAGCCTGCAAGTGATGAAAGACGAGGCGGCGTAAATAATCATGGAATCGACTCAAATGATGCAATCTAAGCTGCTAATTCAACGACGAGTACAGCCTTTTCTTGCTCGGTTAAGTAAAGACAACGTAATCCTATTCGGGCTTCTGGCTTTTTTGTCAGTGGTCATGACGCTATTCATTCTGATGCCACTGTGGGCAATGTTGAAAAAAAGTGTTCAGAACGCAGACGGTGAATTTGTAGGATTACAGAATTTCGCAACGTATTTTGCTTCGCAGAGCCTCTGGCAGTCGGTAGGCAATACGTTCACGCTTGGGTTGTTAGTGACCGTTGTCGTGGGAGTATTAGCGTTTGGTTATGCCTATGCGTTGACTCGTTCATGTATGCCTTTCAAGGGGCTTTTTCAGGTGTTGGGTTCAGCGCCGATTCTAGCTCCGTCGTTGCTTCCTGCGATCAGTTTGATCTTCTTATTTGGTAACCAAGGTATCGCCAAAGAAGTGTTAGGGGGGAATTCGGTATACGGTTTGATTGGTATATCACTCGGCTTAATATTCTGGACTTTTCCACACGCCTTGATGATTCTGACCACCTCGTTAAGAACCTCTGATGCTCGTCTGTATGAGGCGGCACGTGCACTCAATACTTCATCTTTAAAAACCTTTTTCATGGTGACGCTACCTGCGGCAAAGTATGGTTTGATCAGCACGCTGATCGTTGTATTTACGCTGGTGGTTTGTGACTTTGGTGTGCCAAAGGTGATTGGTGGCAGTTATAACGTTCTATCGACTGACATCTTTAAGCAGGTGGTAGGGCAACAGAATTTCTCTATGGGTGCAGTGACCAGTATTTTGTTGCTGTTGCCTGCGTTGCTTGCGTTTACAGTGGATCGCTGGGTTCAAAAGAAACAGAAGAGCTTGTTTGATACTCGATCCGTCGCGTACCAACCTGAACCAAACACTCTACGTGATGGCGTGTGTTTGCTCTATTGCACCATCATCTCTGCTGCTGTTGTTATCGTGC
This sequence comes from Vibrio sp. FF145, assembly GCF_041439075.1. Lineage (NCBI taxonomy): Bacteria > Pseudomonadati > Pseudomonadota > Gammaproteobacteria > Vibrionales > Vibrionaceae > Vibrio > Vibrio sp. FF145. The sequence goes on along the minus strand of NZ_JBGONH010000035.1, from coordinate 13,347 downwards.
TAGTCATGGCGATATACGGTTCTATGGTCACGTTCTGGCCTTGGAACAAAGCACTCACCTTGAATAACTATAATTTCTCAGAAATGAGTACCTACGGTTGGACGCCGTTCTTCAACTCTTTAACGCTGGGTGCATGGACTGCTATTATCGGTACAGTGCTGATTTTCCTTGGTGCATATTGCATTGAGAAAGGCAGAGCATTTGGTCCCGTTCGTCAGGCAATGCAGATGCTCAGTGTTGTGCCGATGGCGGTTCCGGGTATGGTGTTGGGTTTGGGGTACATCTTCTACTTTAATGACTTGAGCAACCCACTTAACTTCTTGTATGGCACGATGGCGTTCTTGGTGATCAACACCGTGGTTCACTACTACACGGTAGGGCACATGACGGCATTAACCGCATTAAAACAGCTGCCTGAAGAGATAGAAGCAACGGCGGCTTCAGTTAACCTACCGCAATACAAGCTGTTCTTTAAGGTAACGGTGCCGGTTTGTTTGCCTGCGATTTTAGATATTGCGACATACTTGTTTATTAATGCACTTACCACGACATCTGCGGTAGTATTCTTGTATTCTACCGATACGATACCTGCGTCAGTTTCAGTACTGAATATGGACGATGCGGGACAAACCGGTGCAGCAGCAGCCATGGCCGTCATGATCATGATATCGGCGGCAAGTGCGAAGTTGATTCATATGCTAATCAACAAGTTATTTGAGAAGCGCACCCAAGCTTGGCGTAAACGCTAGCGAACCATTTTATATTGCAGTTGGCCAAGGAGTGGCTGACGACAAGAACAATAATAAAAGGAAATGAAGTGCAGTACGTAAAAATCAAAGACGTCATCGTAGAGCAGATAGAGTCGGGCATGTTAACGCCACGACAGAAGCTGCCTGCGGAGCGCAAACTGGCTGAATCGTTTGATACAACACGAGTAACGTTGCGTGAAGCGCTGTCTTCACTTGAAGCGGAAGGGCGTATTTATCGAGAAGACCGCCGTGGTTGGTTTATCTCTCCAGCGCCACTGCGCTACGATCCAACGCAAACGCTGAACTTCACTAATATGGCTTTGTCGCAGAATCGTAAGCCGAAAACAGAATTAGTGGCAGCGAAAGGCATGTTAGCAACCAAGGAAGCAACTAAGCTTCTTGAGCTGCAACCTTTTTCGGATGTTTATCGAGTGGACAGAGTTCGTTACCTTGAAGACAGGCCAGTTGTGTATGTGACCAACTACATTCGACCTGAACTGTTCCCTAACTTGCTTGACTACGACTTGTCTAAATCGTTGACGGACATATACCGAGAGCACTTTGGCGTGGTGTATCAGAAGATACGTTATCGTGTGAGCACAACGTCTTTGCTGGGTGAAACTGCGCAAGCACTGCGTGCGACTTCGGGTTCTCCTGCAATGGTGGTCGAGCGTGTTAACTACAATCAGAACGGTGATTTGATTGACTGCGATATTGAGTATTGGCGTCATGATGCGATCAGCATTGAGTCGATAGCCCAGCTAGAGCGCTAGTCATACTTTAGAATGAATTATTCAATTATGCACCAACGCCCAATTGAAACGATCAAAGGCCTCTTATTCGGAGGCCTTTTTTATCACCGGTTGTCAGCCGTTGTGCTAATTCATCAATAATTTAGGAATGAAATGGAATTCTCTGCCATTGTCATCGTGATTGTTTCGGCTTTGCTTCATGCGGGTTGGAACGTTCTAGGTAAATCTAATCAAGGATCGGGTTCGTCATTCTTCTTAGCCTCTGGCTTTGCCGCCGCAGCGATATTGACGCCTTACTTGCTCTGGTATGTTCACAGTGTAGGGCTATCAAATATCTCACTTCCATTCTGGCAACTGGTTTTCTTGAGTGGGATCTGTCAAATCATCTATTTGATTGGGCTAGGCGCGGCCTACAAACAAGCTGATATCGGTGTGATTTACCCAATGGCACGGGCACTGCCTGTGTTGATGGTGGGTTTAGGCACGGTGTTGATAGGCTATGAATTGTCGGCGAATCAATGGATTGGGTTCACTTTAATAACATTAGGCTGCTTGTTTGTACCACTTAAGCAGTTTTCAGATCTTAGGTTAAAAGCGTATCTCAACCTTGGCGTACTGTGGGCGTTGATCGCGGCCATTGGTACCACGGGCTATTCCATTATTGATAAAGAAGCGCTTTTGTTACTCGATCCTTTGAGCACACCCACCGTTACTAACAAACACACTGCGATTTTCTACCTAGGCATTCAGTTTTGGGCGATTGTGATTCCGCTGAGTGTTTGGTTATTCGTAACCAACCAAAGAATCGAATTTCATAATGCTTGGATACTGCGAAAGAAAGCCACTGTGGCCGGCATCATGATGGCTTCGACTTATGGTTTGGTGTTGTTTGCGATGACCATGACTGAGAACGTCAGCTTGGTTGTTGCTCTTAGGCAAGTAAGTATCATCTTCGGCGTAGTGATGGGGATCTACTTTTTAAAGGAAAAGTGGCACGTTACACGTGGTGTAGGCGTCGTTTTTATCATTGCAGGTTTAGTTATCTCACTGACTTAAAAAGAAATTAAATCCTACCTCCAACCTATAATGTGACTTTTCAGTCGCATTTTTCTTATTGATAGCAAACGTTTTACTAATGTTAAAGATGTGATCCTTCTCATAGACAAGGCTGTAAAGTTACCGGTAACATCCACCTCAATGTTACCGGTAACATATAATTACAAACCGGACTCTGTGAAACTCATAAGGATACCCAAATGAAAGCTCTGACTAAAACGCTGATTGCTGCCTCCCTCACTGGTCTATTTGCTACTTCAGCAATGGCTGCAGACTTTAAACTTAAAATTCAATCTTCAGATCCTTCTGGCGACTTGAACTTCAAAGTTCAGCAGAAGTGGGCTGAGCGCGTAGAGACGATGTCTAACGGACGTATTGATATCGATCTTCTGCCTGTAGGCGCTGTGGTTAAGCACACAGAAACGCTAGGCGCGATCAAAATGGGCATCCTAGATGGTCACATCACAGCAACAGGTTACTTCTCTGGTAAAGATCCAGCATTTGGTCTTATCGGTAACATGGTTGGCGCATGGTCAGACACAACACAACTGCTTCAGTACATGAACTACGGTGGTGGTAATGAGCTAATGACCGAACTGTACAAGCCTTACGGTGTTCAGTTTGTTGGTGCTTCTACGACGGGTGTTGAATCTTTCATTTCTAAAAAGCCAATCGATGGTGTTGCGGATCTTAAAGGCCTGAAATTACGTGCGCCTGAAGGCCTAGTTCAACAAGTATTTGCAGCCGCGGGTGCAACTCCAGTAAACCTGCCGGGTTCTGAAGTATTTACTGGCCTAAGCAAAGGCGTAATTGATGCCGCGGACTACACGGTATTCTCTACCAACCAAAAAGCGGGCATGAACGATATTGCAACACATCCAGTTCAACCGGGCTTCCACTCACTGCCTCTAATCGATATCTCTGTTTCTCAGAAGAAATGGGACAAGATGCCAGCTGATCTACAAACAATTCTGCAAACATCAGTGCGTGACTTCTCTTACGACATGACGACTCAGCTGAAAATGGCTGACCAAGCGGCACTGAAAGAAGCTCAAGCGAACCCAGAAATTACTATCCACGACTGGTCTCAAGAAGAGCGTAAGAAGTTCCGTGAAATCGCGAAAGGCCAATGGAAGGTATTTGCAGAGCGTTCTGATAACGCAGGGAAAGTTTACACCTCAGTGACTGTGTTCCTAGAAGAAAACGGCTTACTGTAATTCAAACTTAGTTTACTGACGGGGGAGGGCTCTGCTCTCCCGTATTCTCCCAGGAAATTTGGCTCATGACCGATAAAATCCCCCACGCCCCAGCTGAAAACGACGAGCAACCAAGAAATGCGCTTGATCGTTTTGTTATAAAGTTCAGTAATCTCGTTAGCTGGTTGTTTATTTTTACTGTATTGATTTCATTTTATGAAGTTGTGATGCGTTACGCATTCGATGCCCCGACCACATGGGTACATGAAACAGCTTCTTTCATCGGTGGTTCTTTATTCATTATTGGTGGTATCTACGCGTTTGCTGCGAATAAGCATGTACGTGTGGTTCTTATCTACGATTCAGTGTCTAACCAAGCACGCAAATATCTTAATCTTGTTCACCACATTGTTGGTTTGGCCTTTGCTGGCATGCTGGCTTACGCGGCTTACTTCACTGCGGAAGAAGCGTGGTTTGCACCATGGGGTGAATTCCGCCTTGAAACATCAGGTTCAGTGTTAAACGCGCCTTATCCTGCGTTGCTGAAAGGCCTGATTTTTGTCGTTTTGTGTGTTCTTGTTGTCCAGTTTGTATTGCACCTAATCCAAGAGTTGATGGGTCTAAGGAAGAATGACGATGTTTGATTTATCTTCTATTGGTATCGCATGGGGCAGTTTGCTCATGCTGGTTATGATGATTGGTTTGCTACTGACCGGTATGCAGCTAGCGTTCGTAACAGGCTTTGTCGCGATTTTCTTCACTCTGTGTTGGTTTGGTCCTGATGCCTTACCTTTGATCGCAAGCCGTACCTACAGTTTTGCTTCTGGTTATGTGTTCTTAGCAGTACCGATGTTCGTTTTGATGGCGGCTTTATTAGACCGTTCGGGCATTGCTCGCGATTTGTTTGATGCAATGAAATCTGTCGGCCGTAAAGTTCGCGGTGGTGTGGCAGTACAAACCTTATTAGTCGCGGTTCTATTGGCTTCGATGTCGGGCGTTATCGGTGGTGAAACGGTACTACTGGGTATTCTTGCACTGCCACAAATGCTTCGTTTAGGTTATGACCGTAAGCTTGCTATTGGTACAACCTGTGCAGGTGGCGCACTTGGTACCATGCTTCCGCCAAGTATCGTACTGATCATCTACGGTATGACAGCCAGCGTATCGATCGGCGACTTGTTCAAAGCTTCTTTCCTACCTGCGTTTATTCTTGCGGGCTGTTACATCGGCTACGTATTGATTCGCTGTAAGCTCAACCCTTCTCTTGCGCCAATTCCAAGTGATGACGAGACAGAAGAAGACATCGCCAATCAGCCAAGCTACTTCAAAGCTCTGTTCTTCCCATTGCTTTCTGTCGCAACGGTTTTGGGCAGTATCTACACAGGTATCGCATCAGTAACAGAAGCGTCTGCTTTGGGTGTAGTTGGCATCATGATCAGTGCACTAATCCGTGGTGAGCTGAACTACAACATGCTGAAAGAGAGTGCCATCGCAACCATGCGTACTTGCGGCATGATCATGTGGATTGGTATCGGTGCAAGCGCATTGGTTGGTATCTACAACCTGATGGGCGGCATTGATTTTGTTGAAGAAACCATCCTTGCGCTCAGTGGCGGTAACGCGACAGTAACGCTATTAATCATGATGGCTATTTTGTTGGTACTAGGCATGTTCCTTGACTGGGTAGGTGTAGCACTTCTAACAATGCCAATCTTCGTTCCAATCATCACTGGCCTTGGTTTTGACCCAGTATGGTTCGGCGTTGTGTTCTGCCTAAACATGCAGGTGTCGTTCTTGTCACCGCCGTTTGGTCCTGCGGCATTCTACTTGAAATCAGTAGCACCAAAAGACATCAGCTTAGGTGAGATTTTCTCTTCATTACTGCCGTTTATTGCACTTCAAGTATTGGTTCTGGCATTGGTTATTATCTTCCCTCAGCTCGCGCTTTGGTGGCAATAACAGCAAAGGTTCCTGAGTGAGTATAACGTTCAGGAACCTATCAACAGCAACACAAGTTTAACTATTAGATTCGATTGTCAGCCCCTGTTTTGGTGGGGCTTAGGGAAGGCTTGCCTTATGAAAAGCAAAAAAATACTAGTGATGGGCGTATCTGGATGCGGAAAAAGCCTGATTGGTAGCCGTATCGCGCAGGCTTTAGAATTTCAATTCTTTGATGGCGATGACTTCCATCCACAAAGCAATGTAGAAAAAATGCGTCAAGGTATCCCGCTGACTGACGAAGATCGTCAAGGATGGCTAGAAACACTGAATAAGCAATACATCGAACAACCAAGTGCTGTGATTGCATGCTCTGCATTGAAACCTCAATACCGCGAGATTCTGCGCGAGAACAATGAAGACTTAGTGATTATATACCTTCAGGGCAGTTTCGATACGATTTGGAATCGCCATAAAGCTCGCGAAAACCATTACTTTAATGGTCAAGAAATGTTGAAAAGCCAATTCGCAACTTTGGTTGAGCCTGAGCTAGGTGAAGCGTTATTTGTCGATATATCGCAAGATGTTGAGCAAGTCGTAGAAAGTGCACTCAAACAAATTAAGCAGATAGGCTAAATCATGACTCAGATAAAAAACGATATCGCGATGATTGGTTTAGGAGTGATGGGTAAAAGCCTTGCACTCAACCTACTTGATAATGGATTCAACGTAGCAGGTTTTGATTTGAACGCCGACAACATTGATCGCGCCAGTTCAGAAGCCAAGCTGCTGAATGAATCGTTTACTGGTAAAGGTCAGTTCACACAAGGGACTAGCCTTGAACATGTGCTGCAAGGGCTCGCGAAGCCGCGTGTAATCGCTTTGTCGGTTCCTGCTGGAAAACCTGTCGATATCGTCGTGAATAGCTTGCTTGATGCTGGCTTAGAAAATGACGACATTGTTATCGATACAGGCAACAGCCTTTGGACAGATACCGAAGCACGCGAAGTGAACTACAAAGGCAAGCTTCGTTTCTTTAGCACCGCCGTTTCTGGTGGTGAAGAAGGCGCTCGTGTTGGCCCAGCGCTCATGGCCAGTGGTGACCAATCAGCTTGGCAGTATGTAAAGCCGATGTGGGAAGCGATTGCTGCTAAAGTCGATGCGAATGGACTACCGGTTGCTCAGTTTGAAGCGGGTGAAGCGTGCGCGGCGTATGTTGGTCCTTCTGGTACAGGGCACTATGTGAAAATGGTACATAATGGTATTGAATATGCCGATATGCAGCTTATTTGCGAAGTGTACCATTTCATGCGTGATGTGCTTGAAATGCCAGCTCAAGAGATTGGACAAGTCTTTGAACAATGGAACAACGGTGTACTTAATAGTTACCTGATGGAAATCAGTGCCGATATTCTTCAACAAGAAGATGTTGTAACGGGTAAGCCGTTCGTTGAGGTTGTGCTTGATAAAGCAGGGCAGAAAGGCACGGGTTTGTGGACAGCAGTTAACAGCCTGCAAGAAGGTTGTCCAACGCCAACCATTGCACAGGCGGTTTATGCACGTGCGATGAGCGGTCAAAAATCACAACGTATTCAAGGTAGTCAGCTTCTAAAAGGCAGTATTGCTGATGCCAGTCGGCTGGATAAAACAGAGGCTATTTCTGAGCTTCACGATGCTCTATATTGCGCCAAGTTGTCTGTTTACGCGCAAGGTTTTGATTTACTGAAAACAGCGTCAGACAAAGAGGGATGGAATCTCGATTTCACTCAAATAGCTAAGATTTGGCGAGCTGGTTGTATTATTCGTGCCGCTTTCTTGCAAAGTATCACATCGGCTTATCAACAAAATGGTGAGCTGGCGAACCTGTTGTTTGATGAGGCTTTCATCAAACAAGTGGAAGAGCGTGAGCTTGCTTGGCGCATCGCCGTTGCTAACTCAGCTTTGTATGGTGTGCCGATGCCGGGGATCAGCTCTGCTTTGAGTTACTTCGACTCATTACGTTGTGAGGTGTTGCCTGCAAATCTGCTGCAAGCGCAACGTGACTATTTTGGTTCTCATACTTATTCGCGAGTCGATAGAGATGAAGCTGAAAAGTTTCACGTGACTTGGAGTCAGTCTCCAAGAGCTGAAGTAAAAGTGAACGCTTAAACAATCAATAACGCCCTCAAATAAGAGGGCGTTATTTTTATTCGTTTTAAACCAAAACAAACATGTCGAACAATGTTGAACAAATCTATTAACTACTGACGTCACCATAACGTATGACCATCATCTCAACATGACTATCATCTCAACATGACTATCATCTCAACATGACTATCATAGGTTGCGCACCTTTGGTTGTGGGGATAATAGATTCCCTTGATTACTTCATGGTTGTTATAGAAAAGTTTTCCCAAATTGAAAAGATGTTTAATGATTTCGATTATTACAATAATGCTGGAATAGAAATGCGTTCAATTCTTTCGCGTTATGGTTATGACGGGACTGTTTTATTTCAAAAGGTCATTCCTTTTCCGAACTTGTTTACTGGCGCACATTACTTCCCCTCAATTTATGAATACTTACCCGTAGAGCCTTTGAAAGCAGCAAGCGCTGTAGTTCAAGAGAATATCAAAATAATATATAGTAAATTTGCAAATTGTAGTGAGGTTGTAATGAATGTAATGCTATTTAGTAACGGTAAGTTACCAGGTGACACATCACTTTTAGAGTATGGTAAAGAGTGGATTCGTCCAATGATGGAAAAGACTCAGCCTAAAAAAATGTTGTTTATTCCATTCGCAATGATTCGAGGGCAATACTCGGATCGCACGCAGCAATTGCAGCAAGTGTTCGATGAATATGATTGCGAAGTGGTGAGTATTCATGAAGCCGAAGACCCAGTGCAAGCCTTGAAAGAGGTTGATGGTATCATCATTAGTGGCGGTAATACGTGGGTACTTAACCGTATGCTTCACGACCTAGGCTTGGTAACACCGATGCGTGATGCTGTGATCAACAAAGGTAAGCTGTTTATTGGTTGGAGTGCGGGAACAAATGTCGCAACCCCAACGATCCGTACTACTAATGATATGCCAATTGTCAGTGCTGCTATCTTGCCTGCGCTTAATTTTGTGCCATTTCAGATTAACCCTCACTATATAGAAGCATCCATTTCTGGGCATATGGGCGAAACACGTGATGAACGTATTGAAGAGTTCTTGTGCATGAACCCAAGTGAAGTCGTTGTTGGTATCCCTGAAGGGACGATGCTGCAAGTGTGTGAAGGAAAATTAACGTACCACACCGCGACAGGCAAGCCAATGAAGCTCTTTAAGCATGGTCAACTTGCTGAAACGTTCACGGCGGACAGCGATCTTGCATTCTTGATGGACATCGGTTGCTAGATAACCAATAGACTAGATAACCAATAGAGACAGGCTACTGCCTCTTAATAGGGGTTGGCTATGTACGCAATTGCAATGGGTTAAACCAAGCCCCAATCTTGATCATCCAAGGTTGGGGTTTTTAATACGTAATATACACATCAAGTGTAAGTTGAGAACTTATTGAACATCGTCTTCGAAAATAAGTATTGTTAGTTTTATTGGTGGCAAAGCGACGTGTGTGTTTATGATCTGATATCAAGTTTTAGGTGTTTAGTTCTTCTAAAGTAGTCGAAATTCGTTACTATGTTACCAGTAACATTAATCGTAACCATGATGCTGTCAGTATGCTAAGTAAGAAAAAACGTCCCACATTACAAGATGTTGCCAACCTAGTTGGTGTCACCAAAATGACCGTCAGTCGCTGCCTGAGAGACTCTTCACAGGTATCAGAAGCACTGCGAGATAAGATCAGCGCTGCAGTCGACGAGTTAGGTTACATCCCTAATCGTGCGCCAGACATTCTTTCTAACGCAAAAAGCAATGCTATCGGTGTTCTTGTTCCCTCGTTAACTAACCAAGTTTTCGCCGAAGTTATCCGTGGCATTGAACAAGTCACCGCGCCTGCAGGCTACCAAACCATGATTGCCCACTATGGCTATAGCGCAGAACTGGAAGAGCAAAGCATCGCTTCACTGCTTTCTTACAACGTTGACGCGATTATCCTGTCAGAAAATGTGCACACAGATAGAGCGCGTAAAATGCTGCAGACTGTTTCTATCCCTGTGATTGAAATTATGGATTCGGTGTCTCCCCGTATTGAACAAGCAGTGGGCTTTGATAACTTTGAAGCGGCTAGAGCGATGACCAAAACCATGCTCGATCGAGGGCGTACCAATATCGCTTATTTGGCTGCTCGAATGGATGAGCGTACTCGCTTGAAAATGGCGGGCTATGAGCATGCGATGCAAGAAGCCGACAAAACGCCAGTAACGCTGCAAACGGAAGACGCGTCCTCGTTTACTTTAGGCGCAAAACTGATTGGTGAGTTACTTGATAAGCATCCTGAAGTGAATGGTATTTTCTGTACCAACGATGATTTGGCCATTGGTGCTTTTTACGAATGCGTACGACGTGGTATTCAAGTTCCCGAGAAGATGGCGATTGCGGGTTTCCACGGACACGACATCACAGTGGCGATGACGCCGCGTTTAGCGACTGTAGTAACACCAAGGGAGCAGATCGGTAAAGTCGCTGCACAGCAAGTTGTAGCGCGTCTACAAGGCAACAAAGAATGGGTGGCGAAGCTAGATCTCGGTTACGAGATTGAAGTGGGTGAGAGTATCTAATTTTACATGTCAGCTTTGATCTTCATCGGGCTCAAACTAAAACGCCCTTAACGAGACGAACTTCGCTAAGGGCGTTTTTTATTTATCTGGCAAAAGATGTATGTAGTAACAGACTTAACCCGTTAAAGCTTGAGCATCTTGTTGCTTCAACACTTTGTGGCCATCTTCAGTGACGCCACGCTTCCAATAACTGCTAATGTAGATGTTCTCTTTCGCGACTTCTTTTTCGTTTCGGAAGTATTGTCTCAGCTCGCGCATGCTTTCAAATTCACACGCTGTCCAAATCGAAACCTGACCGTCTAACCATTCTAAATTGCGAACCGTTTGTGAAAGTGTTTCTTCAGTTTCATCTTCAATTAACCAAGTGACTTTTATACCTTGAGGTGCTTCAAGCGTTTGTTTATCTGCTGCTGAATTGATCTGGATGACGGCGTGCCCTACGGCGTGCTCTGGAAGCGATTTTACTTTTGCAGAAAGCGCAGGTAGGGATGTCATATCTGCAACTAAGAAGAACCAGTCTGACTCTAGGTTAAGTCCTTGAATTAAACCTGGGCCAGCCACTGAAACTGTGTCACCCACTTTCGCGTTCATTGCCCACCTTGCTGCAAAACCACACTGCAAATCTGTAGTGATGTGGCGAACGAAATCAACCTCAATAAACTTCTCTGAAGGGTTGTACTGACGAATGGTGTAAGTGCGCATGGTTGGGCGCTCACCGTCATTCAGTTGGCTTAAATCGGTTGTGCCCAATGGCGAGAACAAAAGCTTGATGTAGCCGCCGGCACATTCGGTTGGGTACTTACTTAATCCTTCACCGCTAAGCGTTATACGCTGCATGTTCGGTGTAATGGTTGAGGTTTGAGTAACAGTTAATGTGATAGGGCTAGGCTTGCTCATATAAGGCTCTCTTAGATTTTGATTCCGACATCATAATCCTGAACTAAAAAACACTCAATACTAATAGTTATCATTTACTTTGATTTACACAGAGCAACGTAACTTGAATCACCTATCTATTTACCCTGGCATCCATACCGACAAAAAAGCCCTTTAGAAAACTAAAGGGCTTGAAGTGTTAGAGCTATTTAACGTGAGCAGAATTAGCTGTTTGCTTGCTCTAGTTCAATCGTCTCATCTGCGGCTTTCGCTGCGTCTAGCATCTTACGAATAATGAACGATGCTGCCATTGCGATACCCACCATTACAACCGCTAGAACAGTCAGCATTTGGAAGTAATCACCGTAAACCGTTTGAACGATCTCTTGTGTGATCTCTTGGCCTTTCTCAAGTGCAATAGACGTTGAGAAAACGGCACCAACAATGCCTGACATTGCGATTGCTACAGAGAATAAGCTTACTGAGAAGTTCTCGATGTGCTTAGGTGCAACAGACAGAATGAAGGCTACAACCATAGAACCAACAATAACTTCACCAAATGCTAGGAAGAAGTGGATTGCTAAGAACACTTCAGGGCGAATCAGAATATCTTCACCTACGGTCGTTACTGCCATCGTTAAGATACCGAAAGCGATCGCCGTCAGAATGAAAGAGAAACCTACTTTGGTTGCGGTAGAGAAGTGAATGTTTTTCTTTTCTAGCTTAGAGAAGATACCCGTAATAATAGGGCCTGCAACCATACACCAAAGTGGGTTCATTGCCATTGAAGCTTCCGGGGCTACAGGGATGAATCCGAGTAGATCGCCACGCATTGTGTTGATCGCTACCATTGTCATTGACGTCATCATTTGGCCGTAGTACACGAAGAAGCATGTCGTCAGGAATGTGATGATTAAGATAGTACCCATTTTCAGCATGTCTGATTTCTTCGATTTCAGCATCAAAGAGACAAAGTAGACGATTGCTGCTGCGCCGATCGCGTAAACGATGTTCTGACCAATATCCATGTTAGAGAACATGAAAAATACCAAGCCGATCATCGCCGCCGAAAGACCAAGGAACGCAGCCCAGTTTTTCGTGCTAACTGGTTTTTGGTCGATTTCAGCACTTGCTTCAACAAGGCCCTTGCGAACAAAGAGCATCATCAGAAGCGCAGCACCGGCTAGAACACCTGAAAGAAGGAAGCCACCGTGGAAACCGACAACTAGCACTAGCATTGGGAACAAGTATTGACCTAATAGAGCACCAATATTGTTTACTGAGTAGTTGATTGGGTAGCAATTTTCGAAATCTTCTTGAGTTTTGAACGTGCGTTTGTAAAGACTTGGGTAAGAAGGGGACATCAAACCACGCGCATAACTCGCTAAAGCAATACCACATAAAGCCATTGGAACATTAGTCGCTGCGGCACCGAGTACCAGTAGACCGTAACCACTTGCGAATCCGAGAAAGGCAATGGTCAATGATCGGTATGCGCCTAAAAATTTGTCGGCGATGAAACCGCCTGCGATAGCAAATAGCGGCCCGATTGCAGAGAAAGCACCAACAACCATCATGGTGTCGGCTTCGTTGTAGTTCAGATCTTCAAGGAAGAAACGAGTCAAGATCACCATGACGCCATAGAACGAAAGTCCGAACATCATCTGGCAGAACATCATTGATTTGTTTAATCTATTCCACATTATTTTATTCTCACATTTGTGTTGATATGTAGTGTAATTACCCAATTATAATATCATTAATAGCAATACATAAAATGAAACATTTGCTGTGTTCGTTACTTTGCTCTCTATATCTTTTCTTATCGGGCGATTCATTTTTCTCATGCGTTAAATATGCAATATTAGATTTTGCTAGTGGATGGTTGTGTAAATGTCGGTCAGATTTATTTGTTGCTAATTCGCGAGCCAATAACGGAAAGTTACAGGTGGTAATCTTGTAAAATATTCAAGTGAGTATCACTTTCAATTAGCTGTTGGATTTTAGCCAATAAAAAAGGTTCATCGCGGCTTTCCGGGGAAAGCCGCTTTTATCTTCAAGAA
>NZ_JBGONH010000034.1:0-55961 GCF_041439075.1 Vibrio sp. FF145 | reverse complement strand
CCTCCGACCGCCTGGTTCGTAGCCAGGTACTCTATCCAGCTGAGCTAAGGGCGCACGGTATCTTCAAGAGAAGAAGTTGTGAAATATATCACATTCTGTTTCTACGAAACAAAAAAAAGGCCATAGGCCTGTAATGAATGGCGGTGAGGGAGGGATTCGAACCCTCGATGCGGCTACAAACCACATACTCCCTTAGCAGGGGAGCGCCTTCGGCCACTCGGCCACCTCACCTTATTCATTATTCTCGAAACACTTACAAGTAAGAGTAAAGAGAATGGTGCGCCCTGGAGGATTCGAACCTCCGACCGCCTGGTTCGTAGCCAGGTACTCTATCCAGCTGAGCTAAGGGCGCACATTGTTACTTCTGTGTTTGCTTGCAAATTCAAACGTGCAAGAAATGGCGGTGAGGGAGGGATTCGAACCCTCGATGCGGCTACAAACCACATACTCCCTTAGCAGGGGAGCGCCTTCGGCCTCTCGGCCACCTCACCGTCTTGCGGAGGCACATATTACGTTTTACCGAAAATATGTCAAACACTTTATTGAAAAAAATTGGACAAAAACACTCAACCGTTTGCTATTTAATCAAAGCGCTTGCAAATTGAACTTATAAGCTTCAAATCGCGCTTTTTCCCTTAAAAATTAAGGTGAAAGATTGGCAATAATAAACAGCCGAAAACAATTATCTAATTTATCCAGCAGCAAGTGCTACCGCTGTTTGCACAATACTACGGGATGCGTATTTGCGCCATAGGGGAAGCTAACAAATCTTGAGTTTGCGCAGACAAAATACCGTGCAATAGCGATGATCGATCCTATTTGTATTTCATAACGTCATAAAGTTCTCACTTCACCGCGTTAAGACTAACCCGTTACCACCCCATCGATGTTCAAATGCGTATTTCCATTCCCCCAAGATCAAAAAAGGCTAGCAACAATGCTAGCCTCTTCTCTACGCAAAAGTATTAGTAGTTGCCAGGTGCAACGTTACCATTACCTTTTTCAGCTTGAATGCGCATGTAGATCTCTTCACGGTGAACAGATACTTCTTTAGGTGCGTTAACACCAATACGTACTTGGTTACCTTTAACGCCTAGTACAGTAACTGTTACTTCGTCACCAATCATCAGTGTTTCGCCAACGCGGCGAGTCAAAATTAGCATTCTTTGCTCCTTGAGTAATCTCTAAATTTATCTAGCTACGCGAGCATTATCCAACAAAAGTTATATTTTCGTAAACTATCGATTGAGTTTATTTAACCAAAATGCACTTCTTTTTTAGGATAACCCTGTGTTTCACGCGCTACGATGTATGCATTGTGTAATATGTTAGCAGCCATATCGACTTGCGTTGGTGATATCACCAAAGTTAAAGACTGCTGTTGCAATAAGTGATGCTGTACATCAATTTCGCCTTCAGACAACAATCCATGTGAACTGACCACAATTTCTTGTGTTCGGCTTCCTACCACAGTTAACAAACTAACCTGTTCACTATTACGGATTTTCTCGTCAAAAACTAGTTTTAATTTAGCACTTATGTCCGGTTTGATAATGAGTGCTGCCCGTTCTGCTCCCTCGATCACACTACAGACTTCAATCCCTAATAAATGACAATGCGACATGAGGGACGGTAAATCTTGATTCAAACACTCGATGCGAACCATATCTCTTTGAATGGCTATCCCAGCAATATCATTCAAACAGTCATTACCCGCGATAAGAGTTCCCTCGCCTTCTTCAAAGCTCGAAAGCACTCTCAATGGTACATTGTGTCGCCACGCATGTTGAACACATGGAAGGTGTAAAACCTTAGCGCCTCTGCGAGCCATTTCTTCCATAGAGGGAAAATCTAAGGTATCTAATTTCTTAGATTGCTTAACCACTCTAGGGTCGCAGGAATATACGCCATCAACATCGGTATATATCTGACACTCTTTCGCTTGAAGGGCGCCCGCCAACGCAACGGCCGTGGTGTCTGAACCACCTCGCC
The DNA here is from genome assembly GCF_041439075.1 of Vibrio sp. FF145. NCBI lineage: Bacteria > Pseudomonadati > Pseudomonadota > Gammaproteobacteria > Vibrionales > Vibrionaceae > Vibrio > Vibrio sp. FF145. The sequence continues at coordinate 53,969 of NZ_JBGONH010000034.1, read as the reverse complement.
CTAAGGTTGTGATATCACCTTTCGCATTAACGCCTTGAAAACCTGCAACAATGACAATCTGGTCATCATCTAACAGCGCTTTAATAGGAGCGGTATCAATACGCTCAATCGTCGCATTATTATGATTAGAATCGGTGTGTATTTTGGCTTGATAGCCAGTCATCGATGTCGCTTCATAACCCAACTTGTGCAACGTCATCGCCAACAAAGCCATGGAAACTTGTTCTCCAGCTGTTAACAGCACATCCAACTCTCTAGCGTTTGGTACGCTATCAACTTGTGAAGCTAAGTTAACTAACCGATTTGTTTCACCTGACATAGCAGAAACGACAACCAGGATCTGGTTCCCTTCATTTTTCGCTTCAATGATTTTTCCTGCTACATGATGGATTCGTTCAATTGAACCCACCGACGTTCCACCAAATTTCTGCACGATAAGAGGCATTTTCACCCGTCCTCACCTTCCCAAGACCAATGTCTATATATGACAAAAAAACACATACTCCGCGTCATGGCGAAGCAATAAAAAATTAACCAAGGAGTCTAACGTTACCATTAGCCTTCTTGGTTAATCTCAATCAAACCTTTTTCAGACGTTCTTCCAATGGGCTAAATAAAAGATGCCCAATCAGTTGATTGGGCATCTTTGTATCAATTACTTAAGCTTAAAGACGCTCTTCAAGCCAAATACGTACTGATTTAAGCGCTTCAGGTAGTGCTTCAACGTCAGTACCACCCGCTTGAGCCATATCTGGACGACCGCCGCCTTTACCACCAACTTGCTCAGCAACCATCTTAACGAGGTCACCCGCTTTAACTTTGCCGATAAGGTCTTTAGTTACGCCAGCAATCAGGCCAACTTTACCGTCTGCTACGTTCGCAATCAGGATGATGCCGCTACCCACTTGGTTTTTAGCATTATCAACCATAGTACGTAGGTTCTTGTTGTCTGCGCCTTCAATGGCAGCAACCAGAACTTTAGTACCAGAGATGTCTTCCACTTTACCCATGATGTTTGCGCCTTCAGCTGCAGCCATCTTTTCTTTAAGTAGTTGGATTTCTTTCTCTAGCGATTTCGCTTTCTTAGCTGATTCAGCAAGCTTCTCTTCGTAAGCGTTAGCCTGAGCTTCTACTGCATCTAGAGCTGCTTCACCCGTTACCGCTTCAATACGACGAATACCAGCAGCGATACCACCTTCTGAAATGATCTTGAATAGACCGATATCACCCGTGTTGCTTGCGTGGATACCACCACAAAGCTCAGTAGAGAAATCGCCCATAGACAGAACGCGAACTTCATCATCGTACTTCTCGCCAAACAGTGCCATTGCACCTTTTTCTTTCGCTGACTCGATGTCCATGATGTTCGTTTCAATCACATGATTCTTACGAACTTGTGCGTTAACTAGACGCTCTACTTCTTTAATCTGTGCTGGTGTTACCGCTTCAAGGTTAGAGAAGTCAAAACGTAGGTTGTCTGGCTTAACTAAAGAACCTTTCTGAGCAACGTGCTCACCTAGCACTTCGCGCAATGCTGAGTGAAGTAAGTGAGTTGCAGAGTGGTTTAGTGAGATAGCAGCACGACGCTCAGCATCAACGCGCGCTTCTACTTTATCGCCTTGAGCAAATACGCCTTCAACGAGCTCACCGTGGTGTGCAAATGCATTACCTAGCTTTTGAGTATCTTGTACTTTGAATAGACCCGACGCTGTGCTTAGCGTACCCGCGTCACCACATTGACCGCCTGACTCAGCGTAGAATGGTGTCTCTTCAAGGATGATGATTGCTTTGTCGCCCGCTGATAATGAAGATACTTCTTCGCCGTCAACGAATAGCGCAGAGATTTCACCTGCACCTTCAGTACCTGTGTAGCCACAGAACTCAGTGTTGGTGTCTACTTTGATCGTCGCGTTGTAATCCGTGCCGAATTGGCCCGCTTCACGAGCACGCTGACGCTGCTCTTCCATCGCCTTTTCAAAGCCTTCTTCATCAATAAATAAATTTCGCTCACGCGCTACATCGTTAGTAAGGTCTGCTGGGAAGCCGTATGTGTCATACAATTTAAACACAACCTCACCTGGTAAAACCCCAAATACTTCATTGCTATATTGCTCTTTATTCTGAATAGCTAAATTAAGCTCAGATTCAATAACATCCAATTCTTGGTTTAGAATAACCATGCCACGCTCTAGCGTGCGACCAAAGTTCTCTTCTTCGATGCGAAGTACTTTTTCAACAAGCTCTTGCTGTTTCTTAAGCTCTTCAGCCGCAGAGCCCATCACTTCAGCCAGTACACCCACAAGTTTGTGGAAGAACACGCCTTGTGCACCAATCTTGTTACCGTGACGAACTGCACGACGAATAATACGACGTAGAACGTAGCCACGACCTTCGTTTGAAGGCATGACACCATCAGCGATTAGGAATGAACAAGAACGGATGTGGTCAGCGATAACGCGCAGCGATTGGTTAGATAGGTCGTCGTGACCTACTACTTCTGCTGTCGCCTTGATTAGCTTTTGGAATACATCAATTTCGTAGTTAGAGTGAACGCCCTGCATGATTGCAGAGATACGCTCAATACCCATACCAGTATCTACAGCTGGCTTAGGTAGCGGTTCCATAGTGCCGTCAGCATGACGGTTGAACTGCATAAATACGTTGTTCCAAATCTCGATGAAACGGTCACCATCTTCTTCAGGTGTACCAGGACGACCGCCCCAGATGTGCTCACCGTGATCGTAGAAGATTTCAGTACATGGACCACAAGGACCTGTGTCACCCATTGTCCAGAAGTTATCAGATTCAAACTTCTTGCCACCTTCTTTGTCGCCGATGCGAACAATCTTGTCAGCTGGGATGCCCACTTTCTTGTTCCAGATTTCGAATGCTTCGTCATCTGTCTCGTAAACCGTTACTAACAGGCGATCTTTTGGCAGACCTAGTGTTTCAGTCAGGAATTCCCAAGCAAAGCCAATCGCTTCTTCTTTGAAGTAATCACCAAAGCTGAAGTTACCTAGCATTTCGAAGAATGTATGGTGACGAGCCGTGAAACCTACGTTTTCAAGGTCATTGTGTTTACCACCCGCACGTACACAACGCTGAGCCGTAGTTGCTCGAGTGTAGGCACGTTTTTCGGCGCCTAAGAAGCAATCTTTGAATTGGTTCATGCCTGCGTTAGTAAATAGCAGGGTTGGATCGTTATGTGGAACTAACGATGAACTGTCTACGATTTGGTGTTCTTTGCTCTCAAAGAACTTAAGGAACGCGTTGCGAACCTCATCAGTGCTCATGTACATGCAGCTCTTCCTGAAAATAGTCGAGTTAGAATTTTGCCGTATTGTAGATCATGGTTAAGGCTTCGACTAGTTTTCTTGTAGAAAAGACACCCTTGGGCAGGATTTTAGTTGGAATTCGATAAAATGAAGAATATTCCACTAGCTCGAGCAAAGAAAAAACAAAAAAAACCTCGCACAATATGTACGAGGCTTAAGCAGTTGGAACTCAATCGAAAACCAGTAAACCGTTATTAAGAGTCTGTCTTACTGGTTAATGCTTAGTGCGTAAGATAACCACTTCATTTTGGTCTAGGTTAAATGTGCCACTGCCATTAGAAACAACCACTTGGTCAGTTCCTAGTACACTGTCGTAAGTTCCGTTTGCCAATCCTAAATTCACCGCGTTAACCGATGTACCTTGACCGAGGTTCATTGCAACCACAACTACGTCATCGCCTGCGTTACGTTCATATACCAATACATCATTGCTTATCCAACGCTCGATATAATCACCTTGCTGAACCGCATAGCTTTCTTTACGAAGCTTACTTAATGTTTTTATCATCTTGTAAGCATTTGTCGTTTTATCAAAGCTTGGCATCATTTCACGGTTGTAAGGGTCATTACCTTGTTGACCAAAACCATTGGTAGTGAAGTTAGCCGCGTAGTGCTCTGTTCCGTAATAAATACAAGGAATGCCACGAGAGGTCATAATAAGCGCTAAACCCAGCTCCACTCTGTCTTGTGCAAATGCAACACTTTGACGACCACCCCACTTGTCTTTACCTGCGCCAAAGTTCTTCGCGTCTGAGCGTAAAACGGTAGAGATACGAGACGCGTCATGGTTATCCAAAAACACCACTTGCCAATCACTGCTTGTGAATTTTTGGTCACGTAATTTCATGTAATTATTAATAGCGTACATACCAATATTGTTATGGTGAAGTAATGCATTTTCGATCGTATTACGTAATCCAAAGTCAAGCAGTGCTGAACCTGATGTATTGGCAAAATCGATAGAAGCAAAGTTTGATCCCGTTGCGTCAGCGCCTGAATCCATCCACTCACCAAAGAAATAGAAATCTTTACCTTGGCTTTTCTTCGCGTATGCGTTTATTTGGCCAGTAAAATCTTGGATAAACTCTTTATCCATATGTTTCACCGCATCAATACGGATCGCATCTACCCCTAAATCAACCCAGAATTTCGCACCATCAATCAAATACTGACGCGCAGGGCCATCTTTACGTTGATCAAAATCGGTTAAGTTGAATAAGGTTTTATCGCGAACCGCCCTTGCGTCGTTCCATTCCCAATCTTTACCGTTTTCAGCGATCGCTCCATTATGATGGTAATACCCTGCATTATCATTTTTGTAGTCGGTAACTCGAACACCCTTTTTATAAAGTGCACCGTATTCCCCTTCATCATCAGGGTTAGAGTGATTAGGCGCATAGTCCAGCACGAGTTTCATGCCGTAGCTATCCATTTTCGTCTTTAATGCTTTAAAATCGGCAACGGTACCTAGATGCTCGTCAACTTTAAAGAAGTCACGTCCCCAGTAGCCGTGGTAACCCGCACCGCCTCGACTGTCAGGCACGTTAATGTTATCTGCTGGAGGCGTTATCCAAATGGCCGTGATCCCCATATCATGCAAGTAATCTAGCTTTGCAGTTAAACCTTTTAAGTCACCACCAAAGTATTTTTTGAAATCCGATTTGTCTGCCGAATACATGTCGGCACCCGTCGCTGTATTATTGGCTGAATCGCCATCATAGAAACGGTCAAGAAACACGAAATACATGGTTTCATCACGCATATCAAAGGGAAGCTTTTCATGGACCACCACTTTATTCGTGTCGTCATAGAAATTAATTTCGTAGGTTTTATTAGGGTCAACAGAGAAATTTGATAGAGGGTAGTTTTCAGACCAATCACCAAAGCGATCAACCTTAAAACTAGGAGAGTTCGTTCCATCACCGGTGTTAAATTTTTTCACTATTTGCCAGTGGTTTGCTTTCACTTTAACCATAGATTCAGCTTGCCAGTTATTGGCGGTACCACGGAAATAGGCCTGGTTCCAATCTGCCATAGCAGGTAGGGAAGCCAGTAATGCTGATAGCACAATAAGCTTATTCTTCATGTGTCGTCCTTTATTCACGTTATGGGGTTTCGTTTTATATTGTTTTTACTTTTATAATGCCGCGCTCTATAACTGTTACGTTAAATCACCATAATGAGGTCTATCAGCAACAGTAAATTTCAGGTACGACAAAGCCTTAAGAAATAATTCTCAGGATCATTTATATTTATTAGAATTCGGGTAATGCCCTGAACCTAGCAGGCCGGCTCAGGGCATGTTGTTAAGGTAAGTTTTGTAGAGTAATAGCCTTTACTATTTTGATCTTATTGACACTTTTTGCTGTGAAGCATTTTCGTTTTAAAAATAAACTTACAACGTCAGGTTCTGTTCGGTTTCACCATCAAAAATATGGCAAAAAGCAGAATCAAAATTAAAGCGTACTTGGCTGCCAATATCTGATGTACTTATGTTTTGGTTATTCACTCGCGCGACAATTTCGTTATCACCCAATTTGAAATACAGGTATTTTTCATTCCCTAAGTTTTCAACCACGGTCAACTCACCAGGGTGTACGTTCACCATCTCATCATCAGCAGCAATATTTATGTGTTCAGGTCGAATGCCTAGACACACGGGCTTATCAATATGGTCCACTAGCTTTTCTTGTAAACGTTTAGGGATAATAATTTGCGCGCCAGGGGCAAGTTCCACGTAAATGTCATCACCTAACTTACGCAGGGTCGTGTTCACTAGATTCATGGCTGGGGAGCCGATAAAACCCGCCACAAACTTGTTCTGTGGCGCGTTGTACAAGTTGGTCGGCGTGTCCACCTGCATAATATTACCTTGATTTAATACACAAATACGGTCGCCTAAGGTTAAAGCTTCCGTTTGATCGTGCGTGACATAAACCATGGTCGCAGGGTTACCTTCATCTTTAAGAGACTTGTGCAATTGTGCGATTTTTACACGCATCGAAACACGTAGTTTGGCATCAAGGTTGGATAGAGGCTCATCAAATAAGAATACGTCCGGTTTACGAACAATGGCTCGCCCCACTGCGACACGCTGACGCTGACCACCCGACATTTCTTTAGGCTTACGGTACAGGAGATCGGTAATTTCTAGTTTTTCAGCGGCATCTTCTACGCGTTGTTTGATCTCTTCTTTTGGTCGCTTTTGCATTTTCAAACCAAAGGCCATGTTATCGAAGACCGTTTTGTGTGGGTACAACGCATAGTTTTGGAATACCATGGCAATACCACGCTCTTTAGGCGCTAAATCATTCACCACTCTATCGCCAATACGCACTTCACCTGCTGAGATATCTTCTAAGCCAGCAATCATTCGCAATGTGGTAGATTTGGCGCAACCAGACGGCCCCACAAATACCATGAACTCACCTTCGTGAATATCTAAGTCAATTCCGTGTACGGCTTTAAAACCATTATCGTACTGTTTTTCTACTTTACGCAGGCTAACTGTTGCCATTTGAAACTCCGAATACGGGTTAAATCTTGATAGGTAAAAATCTTTTTAGCCAGTGACTGGAGCTCTCAAGTTACTGGCTAAAAAGACGTAAACATTAATCATTGAACATTTAGGGTTTATGTTTAAAACATAGGTACTCTGATATTCAGAGCACCTTTCATCTGTATCACTGCGTCAACCACGAGTTTATAAACGGTGTTATACAGCGTGGTTATAAATGATGATATAGAGTGGGTTATGTCGGTGCTACATCGGTTGGCTACATCGCTTATTTACACGCTTTAACCAATGCACGAACTGGCTTCTTATCTTCGTTAATTTCAACACTCCATAAATATTTGCCATCCTCTGGAATATTAACGGTTGTGTTTTTTGCAAAGCCACCGCGTTTTAGTGCTTTCTCATAACCTGCCGTCATCGACATGCCAGCTGCGGTAAATTGTGGAGACCAGCCCATCGTTGCGAACTGCAAACTTACGTTGCCCGCTTTTTCTTCGCTTACCACTTGGTAAATACCTTTGCCTTTATGCGACATTTGACGGTTTTCCATGTGGATCCACTGACCATCAGGGAAAGTGCCTATAACATAAAGTGAAGGACGAATTGGCCCGCGATCTTCCACCGTGGCGAGATTACAATCGGCGAAAGGACCTGTTGCTTTCATTTGATCAGCTGCTGGCGTGTCAGCTGTGCTCGCACAGCCCATTAACGCTGAAGATAAAAGTGCGGCTACAAGTAGAGTACGTTTCATTGTCATTTCCTTATTATTTTTTATATATGTAGGGTTCTATTCCGTTTTAGTCATCGCGAGTTAGGGCTTTAATTTTTTAAAGCTCTCGCTTCGGCAACCTATAAACGAAATAGTCTCGCTATTAAGCTCTTTTTCGGTACCACCGATCTTTTGTCTGTATCAAGTTCTAACGATTTAGAGTTTGGACGGGGGTTACTGTTTTTTTGATGAGTTAATTTGTTCAATACGGCTAAGTTTTTATAATAAGAACGTGCATCTTTCGCCGGATAACCGAACAGATCACTATTGGCAGGGAAAGAGTGGCTCACACCTGATTTGGCTTTAATAACGGAGTTTTTCCCGATAGTAAGATGCCCTGCGGTACCGGCTTGACCATGTACAATGACATGATCTTCCAAAGTAGTGTGGCCCGCAAAACCAGCCTGAGATACCAGTAAACAATGCTGACCTATTTTGCAGTCATGCCCTATTTGCACTAGGTTATCTATTTTGGTTCCACGACCAATAACGGTGTCGCCTAAAGTGCCTCTGTCGATGGTGTTATTACAGCCAATTTCAACTTCATCACCAATGATCACTCGACCCACACTTTCCACGCGTTCATAACGGGTGTTGTGCCCGGTCATGTATTCGAAGCTGTAATTACCAATGGAGTTGTTAGAGTCAATGGTGACATTGTTACCAATCACAGTGCCTTCTTTGATGACTGTATTGGCATGAATTGCAACGTTATTGCCGATTGTTACACCGTTCATGATTTTAACACCGGGCATGAAATGGCAACCTTCACCTATTTGACAATGCTTTCCGATATAAACATCGGGAGTATCTGATGTATTCCCTTGATCAAATAGTTGATATTTTTGAACTTTATAATGACGCATTAGTTGATTGAGCTTCTCAGCTTCGAGCTTCTCAATCACGATTTTTGTTTTTGCTTTAGTCTGTAAAATGGCTTCTGGCCCAACAATGACATCAGCCAAAGTTTCAGATAGCCCTTTTAAATCGGCTTTAGCAAAGACAATGGCTAAGCCGCCCTCTTCTACGCTAGAAACTGGGCGAATCTTCGATATTTCTACCGTGTTATCACCTTCAATTTTTCCACCAACGATTTGGGCGATATCTGAAACTTTGATCATAATATTACTCTGTCATTTGAGTTGTGATTAATACCACTTAGAAGCGGTAAAGCGCTTGTAGGTACATTGTTTCTTGTTCTACAGTTTTCTCTTCGCCTTTCAGCTTAGAGAAGGTCTCTGTGTCTTTAGCCCACTCAAGTTCGCCTTTTACCAACCAATCGTCGCCAATTGCTTGCTCATAGCCTAAAGTTGCCTTACGAATATCTTTGAAGAAAGTTTCGTTCTTTGCCCAACCGTCTGTATGTTTCGTTTCGTTTTCACCAATACGAGCACGAACGTACATAGTGCCGGCTTCTTCAAAGCTGTACTGAACGATTGGTTCAATATACATCTCGGTGAAATCGCTGGCTTCATTGATTGAACCGTTTCCGGTTTTCGCTTTATTTTCTTTAACTTGATAGTAGAGCTCAGCTGCAACTTCCCACTGACCAAAGCGCTTGTAAGGTTTAAATAAGAAACTGTAACCTTCCTCTTCACGAGAACCCCAAGCACTCTTATCTGAATCGTTGTATAGGTACTCTAGGTTTGAATAGAAGCCCGCTGAATATTCATTATTCCAGTACGTAAGGTATGGACGAATACTGTGCTCAGCTTTCGTGGTTTTCAAGCCGTCTACTTTCGCAGAGGTAACAATATCACCCTTTGTATATTCCAACTCATAGATCAAGCCCGTTCCCCAGCCATTTCCTAGTTGAAAACTTTTGTTTAATGATAATAAGTGCTTATATCCATTTTCTGTTTCTGCGTAATCGCCTTTCTTTTTCTTACGATTTTCAAGTTTGAACGCGTAAAGTGCGGTCGCATTCCACGCCGCGTTATTATAGAAGACGTTAAACACTTCATGAGTCGTTGTACGCTCTTTAGACTTGCCGCCACCCCATGATGCAAAATCAGTGATGTTTTTCTCTTCGACTTCAATCGATGTTCCAACATGCCCACCAAATTTTAAAGCGTCATAAAAAAAGATATCACTTGGAGACATAGTTCGGTCATCAGCAGCCGAAGCGCCAGCACTAATAAGTAAAGTGTTGGTGATCACTACAGACAATAATGTTTTTTTCACGGTCATTCCTTATTGATTCTTCACTGAATCATTTGTTGTTATTTGTAGGGTTATTTTTGTTCACTGTTTCTCTTTATCTATCCACTGTGTCTCTTGATAGGCTTGCTGATTTCGCAACATTTAACCAGAAAAACATAGTCGTCCGTAATGAACGCCTATTTATTGTTCTAGAATTATAAATGTTTTGCTTCCTATTGAATTTAGAAATGAGAGGTCAATCACCCTTGACTGCGGAGATTATTGATCACCATCACAAACGGTAGGCTTTTCATTAATCTAAGTATCAAAACGAACAAAGCACCGTTCAAAAGCCCCAATAAAAAAGACATAAAACCCTATAGCTACCAGATGTAAAAAGCACAAACAGAAGGTGATAACCATCACAAATACGCTGACATTTTAACCAGGTAATGTTGACATATTGTCGGCGAGACATACCATAGTAGTACTTAACGAACGACTACTAAGAATTTAAATAGCGCGGTGTCAGTATGAAAAATTCAGGAATGAAAAAGAATCTATTCGCGGCAGCCTTAATGGCGGCAACGTTAACGACCAGTACATTAGCGGCTGCAGCCGATGCAAACGCAGACACAATTCAGCCAGAAAATGGGGCTGAGTTGTTAATCTGGACCGACAAAACAACACTCGACTACATGGAGTACGCCGCTCAGTCCTTTAATAAAGAGTTAGGATACGATATTGATTTTTCATTCCGTGGGTTAGCGCCGATCGATGCCGCTTCTCGTTTGATTCAGGATGGCGGCTCTGCTCGCGTGGCAGATGTAGTAGAGATTGAACATGACTTATTGGGGCGATTAGTCGTGGCAGGTGGGGCGATGGAGAATCTGGTGTCTGCCGAACGTATCTCGAATACTTTTATGCCAAATGCGATTAATGCGTCTCAAGCTGAAGGGGTGAGCTATGGCTTCCCAGTTAGCTTCGCTACTACCGCTCTGTTCTACAATAAAGATTTACTGACTAAAGCACCTGAAACTTTTGAAGAAATTATTGAATTTTCAAAAACTTTCAACAATAAGCAAGAGCATAAATACGCACTGCTTTGGGACATACAGAACTATTACGAGTCTCGTATGTTTGTCACGCTTTACGGCGCATACGAATTTGGTAATAACGGTACCGATGCAAAAGACATCGGCATTAACTCTGAAAAAGCCCAACAAGGCTTAGAAGCAATGAAAACCCTGCAAGTGGCCAACAATTCAAATCCAGTTGATATGCGCAACCCGCAAGTACGTCGTGGCTTATTTAATGAAGGAAAAGTCGCCGCTATTATCGACGGCCCTTGGGCAATCGAAGGGTATCAAGAATCAGGTATAAATCTTGGTGTTGTACCTATGCCAAAATTAGCAGGCCAACAACCACGCACTTTTGCAACTGTTCGTCTTGCGGTTGTGTCTTCTTACACTGAGTATCCGAAAGCCGCACAATTATTTGCTGACTACCTTACTTCCGACGCGATGCTGAAAAAACGCTATGAGATGTCAAGAGCACTCCCTCCTATCCAGTCAGTTATGGAAGAGATCATTGTTGATGCCGATGAAGCAACTTACGCCATTATTACGCAAGGTTTCTACTCAGACGCAATGCCATCTATTCCTGAAATGGGCTTCATTTGGTCACCAATGGCCAGTGCTATTACAGACTACTGGGTAAACGATAAACCTGCGAGTTCTGTTCTAGACCGTGCGCTTTCGATCATCGAAGAACAAATAGAATTACAAGAGTAACCTCTGAACTCCCGTCGCGACTCACAAGCGACTTAGCTCATGCGCTGTGTCATAAAGCCACAGCGCTAGTTCAGGGCGTGACCAGAAAACGAATACAAACGACAACCTAAACAATAGAGATAAACAATGTTGTTAACAGAGAATCAGCCGGCATCGCGAATGCCCGCTTCACTCCTTATTATGGGGAGTACACAGATCGTAAAAGGTCATTGGATAAAAGGCGGTGTATTTTTAGCCATGCAGCTAATCACATTGTTGATTCTCCCGGAGCTGTTGGCCTCGCTAAAAGGCTTAGTCACTTTAGGAGATGTCGCTCAGGTTCGTGAAGGCTTTAAAATATTACAGGGCGATAACTCGGTCTTTATGTTGGTTGAAGGGGTCATAGCCCTACTCTACAGCTTCTTATTCATCTGTCTGTACATCGCTAATGTCCAAGATGCAAAAGTCAGCCTTAAGTCACGACTGAACCTTCGAGAACAATTTAAAGACATTTACGACCAAAAGTTCGCGTTCATCATGCTATCGCCAGCTTTTATTGCCAGTATCGCATTCATTATTTTACCAATCATAATTACGGTACTCGTCTCTTTCACTAACTATTCGGCACCTCATCATATCCCACCAAGAAACCTTGTAGATTGGGTGGGGTTTAAAAACTTTGTTTCACTATTTGAACTGAAAATATGGTCGAGCACTTTCTTCGGTGTCGCTTCTTGGACGGTTCTGTGGGCATTTTTTGCCACCATATGTACTTGTGGGTTTGGTTTTTTACTGGCGCTTGCGCTACAAAATCGAAACATTAAAGCAAAAAAAGCATGGCGCTTTATCTTTATTCTCCCTTATGCCATTCCTGCTTTCGTGACCTTATTGATGTTCCGCTTGCTACTGAATGGTATTGGACCAGTCAACGCAACGTTAAACTCGTGGGGCTTTGATTCGATTGCCTTCTTATCAGACCCTTTCACCGCAAAAATTACCGTTATCGCGGTGAGTGTTTGGGTTGGCGCACCTTACTTTATGCTGCTTATTGCAGGGGCACTGACTAACATTTCAAGCGAACTTTATGAAGCCAGTGAAGTCGATGGTGCAAGCAAGTTCCAGCAATTTAAAGAAATCACCCTGCCTATGGTGTTGCACCAAGTGGCCCCATCGTTGGTCATGACCTTTGCCCATAACTTCAATAACTTTGGGGCGATTTACCTGTTAACCGAAGGGGGTCCTATCAACCCTGAATATCGATTCGCAGGACATACCGACATTCTGATCACTTGGATTTACAAGCTCACGCTCGACTTCCAGCAGTATCAAATCGCTTCGGTTATCTCAATCATTATCTTCTTGTTCTTGTCTGGTATTGCGATATGGCAATTCAGCCGCATGAAGTCATTCAAAGACGATGTAGGTATGTAACATGGCTAATTTAAATAGTACGAATAAGTTAATTAACATGGACAAATACATTGGCAAAATAGGCACCCTAGTCGTGTACCTATTTCTCATTGCCAACGCATTATTAGTACTTGGACCAGTGATTTGGACAGTTCTAGCTTCATTCAAAACGGGGAATAACTTATTCAGTTCTTCTTTCACAAGCATTGACTTTACGCTCGACCACTACCGCGCATTGTTCACGGACACACCCTATTTAGACTGGTATAAAAACACCTTTCTTCTCGCGACAGCGAATATGGTTATCTCACTGGTTGTCGTGACTATTTCAGCGTTTGTGTTCTCTCGCTACCGCTTCAATGGTAAGCGCAACATTATGATGAGCATTCTTGTATTGCAGATGTTCCCGGCCTTTCTTTCGATGACGGCTATCTACATTTTGCTATCAAAAATGGGATTGATTGATACCTATGCTGGCTTGTTATTTGTGTATGTAACGGGCTCATTACCATTCATGATTTGGTTGGTGAAAGGTTATTTCGATGCCATTCCCACTTCATTAGATGAAGCAGCAAAAATTGATGGCGCAGGCCACATGACGATTTTCCTCGAGATCATTCTCCCTCTCGCGAAACCTATCTTAGTGTTTGTTGGTTTAGTGTCTTTCACCGCACCTTGGATGGACTTCATTTTACCTACGCTGATCTTACGCAGCGAAGAAAAAATGACGCTAGCCATCGGTATTTTCAGTTGGATTTCATCTAACTCAGCGGAGAATTTCACGCTGTTTGCCGCGGGTTCATTATTGGTTGCAGTGCCCATCACTTTGCTATTTGTTGCGACTCAAAAACACATTACTACCGGCCTCGTCAGCGGTGCAGTTAAAGAATAATAATTAGGGATGATTTCCGCTATGGCTATTACAAATTCAGTTATCAACAAACCGATTACAAAAAGCTCGCTGACTCACTCAGCAAAAAGTGCAGACAGCTACGCTTACAACAATGAAACGCTTCACCTTCGCTTACGCTGTGCAAAAGGCGAACTAGACAAGGTTTCACTTTGGATAGGCGACCCGTACCACTGGGCAGAAGGTGGCCTCGATGGTGGCAACCTAGGTGGCAGTGATGCACACGGTTGGGTGGGTGGCAATGAAGTGACCATGATTCATGAAGGGGAAACCGAGTACCACGACCACTGGTTTGCAGAGTTTACTCCACCGAAACGTCGTAGCCGCTATGGCTTTATTTTGTACGGAAAAGGCGGCGAAAAGATTCTATTTGGAGAAAAACGCTGCGCCGACATTTCAACGACTGAAAATGCAGAAATCGAGCTGAGCAACTTAAGTAATTTCTTCTGTTTTCCTTACATAAACCCTCGTGACGTTTTAAAAACACCGACGTGGATAAAAGACACCATTTGGTACCAAATATTCCCAGAGCGCTTTGCTAATGGTCGCCCTGAAACATCACCTGCCAACGTGCAGCCTTGGGGAACCAGACCTGTATCCGACAACTTTATGGGTGGCGATCTATGGGGCGTGATCGATAAGCTCGATTACCTGCAAGATCTTGGCGTGAATGGTTTGTATTTGTGCCCTATTTTCACAGCCAACGCCAATCATAAATACGACACTGTCGACTACTACAATGTAGACCCGCACTTTGGCGGCAATGAAGCTTTTAAAGCACTCGTCGATGAAGCCCATAAACGTGGCATGAAAATTATGCTCGACGCGGTGTTCAACCACATTGGGTCTCAATCTCCACTATGGCTAGACGTTGTGAATAACGGGGCAAAGTCCAAATACGCCGACTGGTTTTGGATCAATCAGTTCCCTGTATACCCAGATACGCCAAAAGAAGACTGGGATTTCTGGAACTTAAACTACGAAACTTTCGCCAACGTCGTCGAAATGCCAAAGCTGAATACTGAAAATGAAGAGTGTCGCGCATACTTATTAGACGTAGCGTGCCACTGGGTAGAAGAGTTCAACATTGATGGATGGCGTTTAGACGTAGCCAACGAAGTGGACCACGCGTTTTGGCGTGACTTCCGTAAAGTCGTAAAAGATGCCAACCCAGACTGCTACATTCTTGGTGAGATTTGGCACGAAGGTATGCCTTGGTTACGTGGCGACCAATACGATTCGTTGATGAATTACCCGCTGACACAAGCCATTACCGACTACTTTGGTCTTGGCGACGTTGATAAAGAGAGCTTTGTAAATGCAGTGAACGCGTCGTACATGGCATACCCACGCAACGTAAACGAAGCGATGTTTAACTTATTAGATAGCCATGACACCACTCGCATTATCTCTTTATGCCAGGGCGACAAACGTAAAGCTAAATTAGCCTATTTATTTATGTTCACTCAAGTCGGTGCTCCATGCATTTATTATGGTGGCGAAATTGGTATGGATGGCGGCCGCGGCATGGGCAGCGAAGACAACCGAAAATGCATGATATGGGAAGAATCAGAGCAAGACTTAGAATTCAAAAACTTCATTCAAGAAATGATCGCTTTGCGTAAAGCTAATCCCGATTTTAATCAGCCTAGCATTGACTGGTTAAACGTGGAGGATGAAAAAGGGACGGCAGACAAAGAGTGTATCGCTTACCGCCGTGGCAATTTAATGTTTGTTCTAAACAATAGCGATAAAGATAAACAGATCATGCTCGATGGAAAATCACTGACCATTAGCGCTTATGGCTACGTGATTGAGCAAGCGAACTAAATCCAAGTGTTTCGTTAATCAAATCATGCTCATTAAAGCAGAACCAAATATAGTGATGGGAATCGCGATTGATTCCCACTCTATTTACTCGGTCGCCAGCACTTCTAACGGACAAGAGGTGTATAGAATGGTGCAGCGCACTCCTGGCGACCTTGCCCACTTGACTCAGCATTTGATAAGCCGAATATCAAGCGTCAGCTACCGCTATGGACGTATCGCCGCGATAGGCATAAGTGTATCTGAGTTTTTGTTATCTCATCGCCAATCTGCACATAAACTTGCAAAATCAAGTCCTACTCACTCGCCAGAAATCACCCAATTAACACTAAACCTGAATCAGCATTTCAAGATCGACTGCTCGCTTGTGATGCATTCACACAGTGCGGCCATTGCGTGCGACGCTATTAGTAACGCCATGAAAAGCGCTGACTCAATTGAACAACCACTCTCGGCAGGTTCAAGTCTAAATAAGAGGGCTAGAGATTTACACAAAGAGGCCATACTCAGCGTATTTTTGGGCGATGGTTGTGGCATAAGTTTTTATCAAAATAACGAGCAAGTGCACCACCCATTAAGCTCACATTGGGCACATTCAACGTTACCAAATTTTCAATGGCTCGTTGATGGCTTAACTCCTATATGTCGCTGTGGAAACGAGGCGTGCATTGAACAGTTTTTATCCGCACCAAGTATTGAGCGGCAATATCATCAAGTCGTGCTAAAAGACCAAACTTTAACGCAAATTTTTTCAGGCGTAGACCAAAGTGAACCGCATGCATCGCGCATCTATCGTACTTATATCGACCAATTGGCGCGCAGTTTAGTTAATCCCATTCAGCAATTACAGCCCACACGACTCGTATTATCAGGCGAAGCAACGACCTATCCTACATTAACGGCAGATTTAAAAGTCGCATTGTCTCGCTACATTCACGTTAATGAAATTCCAGTGATTATTCACCCAAAACAAGATGAATTCACCTTTGCTCGCGGAGCGTTTCTCATCGCTGAAAAAAATCACAACAATCATTTACGCTCGTCGTGACAAGAATGGTAACCTTAGAAGGAGAAGATATTGAATAGTTTCAGAGGACAACCCGTGTCAGAGCTAGTCACCAAATTAATGGATTTTGGGTTTACCAAAACCGATGCGCTTGTTTATATTAATTTACTCAAAAATGGCCAATCCAGCGGATATAAAATCGCGAAAGAGATCTCTATCTCCCGCTCTTCTGTTTACTCGTCTATCGATAACCTTTACGCCAATGGCTACATTTTCATGTCTGATGGCGACACTAAAGAGTACGAAGCTAAATCACCAGACTTGATTTTCAGCCAGATAGAGAAAAAGACAGTCACCAATATTAATTTCCTTAAATCAGAATTATCTAAGATGATGCTAAAAGAGGAAAAAGAGTTCGTTTACAACGTATCGGGGTTCGACAACTTACTTCAAAAGGCCAAGGAAATCATTAATCAGGCAAATCTAGAAATTTACCTGAATACCGATTTTAACCTTGAATTGTTTGGCAAAGAATTATGCGACGCCGTGGAACGTGGAGTTCGAGTGATTGGCTTTTCATTCAACAAAATGGCGAGCCCACATGAAAAGATAGAATTACATTCGCGTTCTGAAAATGAAGAAACCGAATACCCTTCACACCGCTTTATGTGTGTAGCCGATATGAAGCTCGCCCTCATGTTCTCACACCGTGAAGAAACTTTAGGCTTATATGCAAACAATCGCTTAATTGTAAAAATGATCGCAGAGCATATTCACAGCGATATTTACCTAACAGAATACGAGCGCCTGGCTCCTAATCAGCACCAACACGTCAGAGTAAATACGATTCACGAACAGCACAATGCTATGGTACTCGACGAGCTTAAGAAGCACTAGTTCAGCAGATCGAATTCAATAATAAGATACGAACAAAGGTCTAGTAATAGGCCTTTAGGGACAAGAACTTTTGACGGTAATCGATTTAACCCAAAGGGTTTCTTTGATTATTTGATAAAGAATAGACCTATGAGTGCATGACTGTAAGTAATCTAGAGCAACCACCGTCACTTTCCTCTAAACATTCAAATACCTTACATTTTTACGACTAAAACAATAAAGCCTCGAAAATTCGAGGCTTTAAAATGTTTCAAAGTCATGCATTCTTATGAAGATGACTTAACAAAACGTTAGCTTATAGCTCTTCGTTTTCTTCTTCCTTCTCTGCACCTTTCTCTTCAAGCACAGCAGGAGTTAGCAGTAACTCACGAAGTTTAGTATCAATTTCTAGAGCAACTTCTGGGTTTTCACGCAGGTATTTACCAGCGTTAGCTTTACCTTGGCCGATCTTGTCGCCTTTGTAGCTGTACCAAGCGCCTGCTTTTTCTACTAGCTTATTCTTAACACCTAAGTCGATAAGCTCACCTTCGCGGTTGAAGCCTTTGCCGTAAAGGATTTGAGTTTCAGCTTGTTTGAATGGTGCAGCAATCTTGTTCTTAACAACCTTGATGCGAGTTTCGTTACCAACAACTTCATCACCATCTTTAATCGCGCCAGTACGGCGAATATCAAGACGAACAGATGCGTAGAACTTAAGTGCGTTACCACCTGTTGTTGTTTCAGGGTTACCAAACATCACACCAATTTTCATACGAATTTGGTTAATGAAGATAGCCATACAGTTAGACTGCTTGAGGTTACCAGTCAGCTTACGCATCGCTTGAGAAAGCATACGAGCCTGAAGACCCATGTGGCTGTCGCCCATTTCGCCTTCGATTTCTGCTTTAGGTGTTAGTGCAGCTACTGAGTCAATAACAAGAACGTCGATAGCACCTGAACGAGCCAGTGCATCACAGATTTCAAGCGCTTGCTCACCCGTATCTGGTTGAGAAACAAGAAGCGCATCGATATCAACACCCAACTTTTGAGCGTAGATAGGGTCTAGTGCGTGCTCGGCATCGACGAATGCACACGTTTTGCCCACTTTCTGTGCTGCAGCAATAAGCTCAAGCGTTAGCGTTGTTTTACCTGATGATTCTGGACCGTAAACTTCTACGATACGTCCCATCGGTAGGCCACCAGCACCTAGTGCGATATCTAGAGATAGAGAACCTGTAGAAATAGTTTCTACGTCCATTGTGCGGTTATCACCAAGACGCATGATAGAACCTTTACCAAATTGCTTTTCAATCTGACCAAGGGCTGCGGCTAACGCTTTTTGTTTATTCTCGTCCATCTCTATCTCCACATAATCGGTTGTCTTAACAAGCGATCTAGAATCTATTTCTAACCCACATAGGGGTGACTAATTGGCTTTCATTATACTGTTGATTCATACAGTGTCTATACCTGTATGAAAATAATTTGTACAAATGTTACTTACCTTCCATTGATAGGTAATCATAAATAACTTGTAGGGCATGGTGCGTGGCTTGTTGGCGTACTTGTGATCTGTCGCCTGTAAATACATGCGTTTCTACTTTATCCCAACCGTTTAGTGCTTTCCAAGCGAAACATACCGTTCCAACAGGCTTATCTTCGGTCGCGCCACCTGGGCCAGCAATGCCACTGATCGATACAGAGATAGTCCCATTTGAATGTTGCAATGCCCCGCTCGCCATTTCTATTACGACAGGCTCACTCACCGCACCGAACTCAACTAAGGTTTTAAGCTGTACGCCGATCATCTCTTGCTTCGCTTCATTGCTGTAGGTAACAAAAGCGCGATCAAACCAACCAGAGCTCCCTGCGATATCCGTCACCGCACTAGCAACCCCACCGCCAGTGCAAGATTCAGCCGTCACTAAAACGTGTTTATGTTTAGCAAGTAAGTATCCAAGCTGTTCACTAAGATCTTGAGTCATCTGCATCATCAACTTCCCTTTATCTACTGTCATATCATTCGGATTCGCATCTTTTCGCATGTGTCGCTTTTCGCACGAAACGCTTTCACGTATCCTAAGCCGCAATAGAAATAAACGAAAGAAGTTAACTGTGAAAGCCGATCAAAAACATACTCCCATGATGCAGCAGTACCTAAAGCTAAAAGCAGAAAATCCAGAAATTCTGCTGTTCTACCGCATGGGCGATTTCTACGAGCTTTTCTATGATGATGCTAAAAAAGCTTCTCAACTCCTCGATATTTCACTGACTAAACGTGGTTCATCAAATGGTGAACCGATTCCTATGGCGGGTGTTCCTTACCATGCCGTTGAAGGGTACCTTGCAAAGTTAGTGCAACTTGGTGAATCCGTAGCAATTTGTGAGCAGATTGGTAATCCAGCAACTTCAAAGGGCCCGGTTGATCGCGCTGTCGTAAGAATTGTGACTCCGGGAACCGTAACCGACGAAGCACTGCTTTCTGAGCGTGTTGATAACCTGATTGCCTCTATTTACCACCACAATGGTAAATTTGGCTACGCGACGCTTGATATTACTTCTGGCCGATTCCAGCTATGTGAGCCGGAAACCGAAGAAGCAATGGCGGCAGAACTGCAGAGAACCTCTCCTCGTGAGCTACTGTTCCCTGAAGATTTCGAACCTGTAAATCTAATGGCAAGCCGTAATGGCAATCGCCGCCGCCCGGTATGGGAATTTGAATTAGATACCGCGAAGCAGCAATTGAATAAGCAGTTTGGTACTCGCGATCTGGTTGGCTTTGGCGTAGAAGGCGCGAAACTAGGCTTATGTGCGGCTGGTTGTTTGATCCAATACGTGAAAGATACCCAACGTACCGCCCTTCCACATATCCGTTCACTGACGATGGATAAACAAGATCACTCGGTGATCCTCGATGCAGCAACTCGTCGTAATTTGGAGATCACGCAAAATCTTGGTGGTGGTACTGATAACACCCTTGCCGAAGTACTAGATCACACTGCGACAGCTATGGGTAGCCGTATGCTTAAGCGCTGGTTACATCAACCAATGCGCAATATCTCTGCACTCGATCAGCGCCTAGATGCGATTGGTGAAATGAAAGATTTGGCTCTCTTTACAGAGCTACAGCCAACCTTGAAACAGATCGGGGATATCGAACGTATTCTTGCTCGATTAGCACTTCGTTCAGCTCGTCCTCGCGATATGGCACGTCTTCGCCAAGCGATGGAATATTTGCCAGAGCTTGCAGAAACACTGACGCAATTGAAGCACCCATACCTAACTCAACTTGCTCAATATGCCTCGCCTGTGGATGAGGTTTCTGAACTACTTGAGCGAGCGATCAAAGAGAACCCTCCCGTGGTTATCCGTGACGGAGGTGTAATTGCAGAAGGCTACAATGCCGAGTTAGACGAATGGCGCGACCTTGCGGCTGGCGCAACCGAATTTCTTGATAAACTAGAGCAAGAAGAGCGCGAACGTCATGGTATCGATACACTTAAAGTGGGCTACAACAACGTACACGGTTTCTTCATTCAAGTAAGCCGCGGACAAAGCCACCTTGTGCCACCACACTATGTTCGCCGTCAAACGCTGAAAAATGCAGAGCGTTACATCATTCCTGAGCTAAAAGAGCACGAAGACAAAGTACTTAGCTCTAAATCGAAAGCCCTAGCTATCGAGAAGAAGTTGTGGGATGAGTTGTTTGATTTGTTACTGCCTTATCTAGAGCGACTACAAAACATTGCTTCTTCAGTGTCTCAACTGGATGTTCTACAAAACTTAGCTGAACGTGCAGACACCCTTGATTACTGTCGTCCAACCATGACAGAGTCAGCTGGCGTACAAATTCAGGCAGGTCGTCACCCTGTCGTTGAACAAGTAATGGACGAACCCTTTATTGCTAACCCTATCGACCTCAATGATCAACGTAAGATGCTGATCATCACAGGTCCAAACATGGGTGGTAAGTCGACCTACATGCGTCAGACTGCACTCATTGCGCTGATGGCTCATATTGGTTGTTATGTTCCAGCAGAAAGCGCGACGATTGGTTCTATCGACCGTATCTTTACTCGTATTGGCGCATCCGATGACTTGGCTTCAGGTCGTTCAACCTTCATGGTTGAGATGACAGAAACCGCAAACATTCTACACAACGCGACACCAAATAGCCTTGTGTTAATGGATGAAATCGGTCGTGGTACCAGTACTTACGATGGTCTGTCTCTGGCTTGGGCAAGTGCGGAATGGCTAGCCAATCAAATCAATGCGATGACACTATTTGCAACGCACTACTTTGAGCTAACTGAGCTGCCTAACCAACTTCCAACACTGGCTAACGTGCACCTAGACGCGGTAGAACACGGCGACAGCATTGCCTTTATGCACGCTGTTCAAGAAGGTGCCGCAAGTAAATCTTACGGTCTAGCGGTAGCGGGATTGGCTGGTGTACCGAAAGCGGTAATCAAGAATGCTCGAGCGAAGTTGACTCAACTAGAAGCGTTAAGCATGGAGTCACCAACATCAAAACCAAGTGGCGTTGATATCGCAAACCAACTGAGCCTGATCCCTGAACCGAGTGAAGTGGAGCAAGCACTAGCGAATGTTGATCCTGATGATCTAACACCTCGCCAAGCACTAGAAGAGCTCTACCGTTTGAAGAAGTTGCTTTAGTCTCTTTCCAAGTAGCTTGTTATTGTCGTTTTTTACTGTCACTTGAGTCGGCAGCATCAAATACCAAAGCCACAAACAAAAAAACGCTGACTTAAAGTCAGCGTTTTTATTTGTCTTCTATTCAAAGAAACATCATCAGTTCATTTAGTCGTTTTCTACGTTGAACAGATTTTCCATGTTCAAGCCTTGCTTGATTAGAATTTCACGTAAACGACGAAGACCTTCAACTTGGATTTGGCGAACACGTTCACGAGTCAGGCTAATTTCACGACCTACTTCTTCTAGTGTTGATGGTTCATAGCCTAGTAATCCAAAGCGACGCGCAAGCACCTCTTTCTGCTTAGGATTCAGCTCATCAAGCCAGAAAATCAACGAGTTCTTAATATCGCTATCTTGAGTTGAAACCTCAGGGTCTGAGTTGTTGATGTCCGGAATTATATCCAGTAGCGCTTTCTCACCATCACCACCAATAGGTGTATCAACGGAGCTCACTCTTTCGTTTAGACGAAGCATCTTGCTCACATCACCAACAGGTTTGTCTAGTTTAGAAGCAATTTCTTCTGCCGTTGGTTCATGGTCAAGTTTTTGTGAAAGTTCTCTTGCGGTACGTAGATAGATGTTCAGCTCTTTCACAACATGGATTGGCAAACGGATAGTGCGAGTCTGATTCATTAGCGCACGTTCAATGGTTTGACGAATCCACCATGTCGCGTAAGTTGAGAAACGGAAGCCACGCTCTGGATCAAACTTCTCTACAGCGCGAATCAAACCTAGGTTGCCTTCTTCGATTAGATCGAGAAGCGCCAAGCCACGGTTGCTATAACGACGAGAAATTTTCACCACCAAACGCAGGTTACTTTCGATCATGCGTTTACGTGCTGCTTCATCACCGCGTAGAGCTCGACGCGCATAAAGCACTTCTTCTTCAGCGGTTAATAGTGGTGAGAAACCGATTTCGCCTAAGTAGAGTTGAGTCGCATCTAAGCTTTTAGACGTAACTTCAGTCTCTTCTTTCGCTTCGGTTTTCTTAGTGACTGTTCGTTTTGCTTTTCCAAGAGCTTCCTGTTCCGTGGTTGCTTGGTTAAGATCGAACTCTTCTTTGGTTACTGCATTGCTTATACTCATAACGCCTCCCCCTGGCGAAATTAGCATGACATTACAACTTCATATGTCGCTAAATGACTATGTCACTCCATACAATACGTAATTTTTGCATATTGTATTTAAGGTAAATACCGTTTTGGATTAACTGATTTACCTTGGTAACGAATCTCAAAGTGCAGCCTGACACTGCTGGCTCCAGAGCTTCCCATTGTTGCAATTTTCTGCCCTGGTTTCACACTTTGCCCTTCAGATACTAATAGTCGGTCGTTATGCGCGTATGCACTTAAGTAATTATCATTGTGCTTCACAATCACTAGATTGCCGTAGCCTCGTAATGCATTACCCGAATAAACAACCGTTCCCCCTGCAGTAGATACTATTGGCTGACCTCGCTGTCCTGCTATGTCTATGCCTTTATTTCCTTGTTCGCCTACAGAGAACTTCTTAATTACTCTCCCTTTCGTTGGCCATAACCATTTGGATACTTTGTTACTCGTTGGTTTTGTTGGCGGTGTAACATTCTGTTTACCTTTAGAACCAACATACTCCTTTGATTTGGATTGTACAACCTTCTTTTGTGGATCTTTTTTCGCCACTTTGGTGGTTGTTTGAGCAGGCGTAGGTTTAGAGTTTTTACTCTTTTGAGGTGTTGTTTTAGGTTTGCTTGAGGCCAACAAAGTTGTGGATGCGGCAACAGGCGCAGCGACGGCTGCAACCGCTACCGTTGATTTACCATACGCTGGAGCGTTGTAGCTAGGACGCCATAACTTAAGGCTCTGTCCGGGATGGATGGTATAAGGTGCAGACAGATTGTTATAACGAATAAGCTCTTTAACATCTTTATTTGTTACGTAAGCAATAAAATAAAGGGTATCGCCTTTTTTCACTTCATAGTAACTACCACGATAACTACCACGATCAATCGATGAGTAATTCTTGTTTAAGCTTGAAACTGGCGCAGGCGAATTCGCCGCACACCCAACAAGTGCACAGCTAAGCAGTAGAGAACTTCCTTTAAAAACCTTCGAACGCATCGACTTTCTATCCACCTACACCATCAATAATTTTATTAAGCTAACTCACCAGGTACAAGAGGTACAAATCGCACCATCTCGATAACACTCGATAAAAACTCATCACCGTGGCGAACAATCTTCAACAGTTGTTGTTCGTCATCCCCGACCGGAATTAATAAGCGGCCTCCATCTTTCAACTGCTGCAAAAGCGCTTGAGGGATCGACTCTGCAGCAGCGGTGACAATAATCGCATCAAAAGGCGCCTTAGAAGACCAACCTTGCCAACCATCACCGTGCTTGGTTGAGATATTGTAGAAATCGAGTTGCTTCAACCTACGCTTAGCATCCCATTGTAGCGACTTTATTCTTTCAACCGAATACACGTGATCAACCAACTGAGCCAAAACAGCCGTTTGATAACCAGAACCCGTTCCGATCTCCAAAACGCGGCTGTCTTGTTGTAACTCAAGTAACTCGGTCATTTTAGCAACAATATAAGGCTGAGAAATTGTCTGCCCCTGCCCGATCGGCAGCGCATTATTATCATAGGCTTGGTGATGCATAGCCTGTGATAAAAAGCTCTCTCTCGGTAGTAAGTAAATAGCATCAAGAACCTTTTGATCCCGAATACCATTTTCTATCAGAAAAGTAACTAAGCGCTCAGCTTGTGGATTACTCACTTATTTATCCCCTAACCATGTAGTCATCGCACCCAACGACTCATGTGCCGTCAGATCAACTTGTAGTGGTGTTACCGACACAAAACCATGTTCAATGGCGTAAAAATCGGTACCCTCACCAGCATCTTGCTCCTTACCAGGAGGGCCAAGCCAATAGATATCATGACCACGTGGGTCTTTCTGCTTAATCATATCTTCAGCATGGTGACGAGCACCTAGACGTGTCACCTGAGTACCCGATAGTTGATCTAATGCTAAATCAGGGACGTTCACGTTTAACAGGCGATTGGTCGGGATTGGGTTTGCTAAATGTTGTTCGACAATACGGCGAGCAACCGCTGCTGCTGTCTTAAAATGTTGTTTTCCAACCAGAGAAAATGCCACCGATTGAACACCTAGAAAGTGGCCTTCCATTGCTGCTGCGACTGTACCTGAATAAAGCACGTCATCACCAAGGTTAGCTCCGTGATTAATACCCGTTAAAACCAGATCAGGCATGTCACTCTTTAGGAGTTCATTTAACGCAAAGTGTACACAGTCGGTCGGTGTTCCTTGTACCGAATAGGTATTTTTAGCAATCTCTTGAACACGTAAAGGCTGTTCTAAAGTTAATGAATTTGAAGCACCAGAGCGATTACGGTCAGGTGCCACAATGATAACTTCAGCAAGATCACGTAATTCATTTGCCAGCTCATGAATACCTTGAGCATGTACACCATCATCGTTGCTGAGTAAAATCTTCATCTTGTATCCTTTCTTTTGTACCAATGCCAAGTCACTTAAATACCGATATAAAGTCACTTAAATATCAATATAAAGTCACTTAAATATCAATATAAAGTGACTTAGACCCAAGCAGAATCATTATTGCTCGTAGGTTCTTTCTACGTGTACTTCTTCAACTAACTCACGAACGATAGCGGTTGCGAAGCAGCCTGCGTCCAGAGAAAATTTAAGAGTGATATTGTCTTCGTTTACTTCCCACACTAAACCCATCGGCTTCAACGACGCTTCACGGCGATCATGGCGCATACGGTTGCCACAAATAAGCGCCATTAGATCCGGTTCAGCATCAAGGTGTTTCTGCTCTAGAGCTTGAGACGCATCCGTCGTCGGTAACGCATTATCTCCAGCTAAAGCAACGGTAATAAACGCAGAACCATTGGCGATATCTTGGTTTACAGCTTCGATATTAGCGGCTGTCACAGCAAGTTGAGCATCGTTTTTAACAACAATATCGCCGACCAATGCCGAAGCAAACGCATCGTGCTCAATACGGTCAGAAAGAATTAAATTGTAGATCCAAGAACGAGCTGCAGAGAGGTACAAGCTGCGCTTATTTTGATTACGTGTACGAACGTTTTCACGCCCCCAACGACGAGCTTCAGATAAGTTGTTACCTTCATTGCCAAACCTCTGAGCACCAAAGTAATTTGGCACGCCCACTTGAGCGACTTTTTCCAAACGTTTGACTACATCATCGCAGTCCGTTACTTCAGACAAAGTTAGCTCAAATTGGTTGCCAACTAAATCGCCTGGACGTAACTTTTTGTTGTGGCGTGCTGTCGCCAAGATCTCAATGCTTGGGTATTGTGCAAGAAAAGCAGAAAAGTCAGGTTCACCTTTTGGTAGATGCACGCTCAACCACTGTTCTGTCACAGCATGACGGTCTTTCAAACCAGCCCAACTCACGTCTTTCGACTTAACACCACACGCTTTAGCCAGCTCGTTTGCTACAAAGCTCGTGTTCTCACCCGTTTTACGAATACGAACCATAAGGTGTTCGCCTTCACCAGTGAACTCAAAACCTAAGTCTTCATTAACGACAAAGTGTTCGGCTTTTGCTTTTAGTTTTGCTTTCGCAGTTGGTTTACCGTTTAGATAAGCCAATGAAGATAAAATATCTGACATGCTGTTCTTTTCGTGTTGGTGCTTACGCACTTTTAGTAATTAGGACCACCGCTTCACATGCGATGCCCTCTTTGCGACCTGTAAAACCTAAACGCTCAGTGGTCGTCGCTTTTACATTCACATTGCTAATGCTGGTTTCTAAATCTTGTGCGATAGCGTGGCACATAGAGTCTATATGAGGCGCCATCTTTGGAGCTTGCGCCATGATAGTAATATCGGCATTACCAATCACGTAGCCTTGTTCTTTTACTCGACGATAAACATCTTTTAGAAGTTCACGGCTATCCGCGCCTTTCCACTCATCATCAGTATCGGGGAAATGACGACCAATATCACCGGCAGCAATCGCACCTAATAAAGCGTCACTCAACGCATGAAGGGCAACATCACCATCTGAGTGTGCGATAAGACCCTGCTCATAAGGGACTCTAACGCCACCTATAATTACCGGACCTTCACCACCAAACTTATGTACATCAAAGCCATGGCCAATACGAATCATCATTATTCCTTATTCTGACTTAAATAGAACTCAGCAAGTGCTAAATCTTCAGGCTGAGTAATCTTAAAATTATCTGAACGCCCTGCCACTAAAGCGGGCGATAAACCTTTCCATTCAAAGGCTGAGGCTTCATCGGTAATCGAAACGCCTTGTTGCAACGCCTCGCTTAATGCATTCCACAGAGGCTTTGCTCTGAACATTTGCGGCGTAAGTGCATGCCATAGATCGGCTCGCTCAACGGTATGTTCGATCTGCCCTTGGGCACCTCGCTTCATCGTGTCACGAACTGGCGCCGCTAAAATAGCCCCTACATCATGGCTCATCGCGCCGGAAATTAGCTTGTCGATATCACTGAGTTGAACACAAGGCCTTGCCGCATCGTGAACCATTACCCAATCGCTAAGCTGCTGCTCAGCGATACAGTTTAGCGCAGAGAGTACCGAGTCCGCTCGTTCGCTTCCGCCAGACACTCTGACCACTTTTGGATTCTGGTTGAGTGCTAACTCCGGGTAATAGGGGTCATCATCGCTGATCGCAACGACAATTTGAGATACTTGTGGATGAGACAGTAATTTCTCAATGGTGTGCTCTAAAATCGTTTTGCCGTTAATCTTAAGATATTGCTTAGGCCGGTCTGCTTTCATTCGGCTACCGACGCCTGCTGCAGGTACAACGGCTATCACACTTTGAAGTTGAGTCGACATTAATGGGATTCCTCACCAATGATGCGGAAAAACGTTTCGCCTTCTTTTACCATTCCAAGCTCATGACGTGCGCGCTCTTCTATCGCGTCTAAGCCTTGGCGTAGATCGTCGATTTCCGCAAACATCTCTGCGTTACGAAGATGAAGCTTTTCGTTTACTTGCTGTTGAACTTGGATTTCGTTGTTCACACCGTAGTAATCAGAAATACCATTTTTACCGAGCCACAGTGTGTGTTGTAGCCAGCCAAACACTATGAGCAGTACTAAAGCAAAAATTCGCATAACACCTTTCGCCGGTTGAAAAAGAAGGAACTAGAATAAGGCACATATATACCATAATGAGCTTATTGGTGCGAGATATGTGGTGTTAGGGAATCAATAAGTCGGAGAATTATTGTCGGGACAAGTATGGTAACAATGAAATTCCCGACTCCTTCCTTCGTCAGTCTAGGGAATGACGAACTTTAGATGTAACGAGGAGGAGCTTTAGAAATTAGATCTCACTTTCCTACAAGCAAAAAAAACGCCCTACCGAAGTAGAGCGTTTTCAAAAGCTTTAAGCTAATAATTCACGAGGCTTTAAGTCTTGAAGAAAGTGCTGACCTTTAACGTCTTTAAGACCGCTTTCGTTGTAAAAAGGAGGAGTTTTAGAACCTAGAGCTTCTTCCCGTCATTTTCTACAGACAAAAAAATGCCCCGCATAAGCGAGGCATTTAAAAAGCTTAGATTAATAATTCGCTAGGAATTATTGACCTTTAACTTCTTTAAGACCGTTGTAAGGAGCTTTAGAACCTAGAGCTTCTTCGATACGGATAAGTTGGTTGTACTTAGCAACACGGTCAGAACGACTCATAGAACCAGTTTTAATTTGACCTGCAGCTGTACCTACCGCTAGATCAGCGATAGTTGCATCTTCAGTTTCGCCAGAACGGTGAGAGATTACTGCAGTGTAGCCAGCGTCTTTAGCCATCTTGATAGCAGCTAGAGTCTCTGTTAGAGAACCGATTTGGTTGAACTTGATAAGGATAGAGTTAGCTACGCCTTTCTCGATACCTTCAGCAAGAATCTTAGTGTTTGTAACGAACAGATCGTCACCAACGATTTGAAGCTTGTCGCCTAGAAGTTCAGTTTGGTGCTTGAAGCCATCCCAATCAGACTCGTCAAGACCATCTTCGATAGAAACGATTGGGAAGTTGTTCGCTAGCTCAGCTAGGTAGTGGTTGAACTCTACAGAAGTGAAAGTTTTACCTTCGCCCTTCATGTTGTAGATACCAGCTTCTTTGTCGAAGAACTCAGATGCTGCACAGTCCATAGCAAGAGTAACGTCTTTACCTAGTTCGTAACCAGCAGCTGCAACAGCTTCTGCGATAACTTCTAGAGCTTCAGCGTTAGACTTAAGGTTAGGAGCGAAACCACCTTCATCACCAACTGCAGTGCTGTAGCCTTTAGACTTAAGAACTTTAGCTAGGTTGTGGAATACTTCAGCGCCGATACGTAGACCTTCTTTAAGAGTCTTAGCGCCAACTGGTTGGATCATGAACTCTTGGATGTCAACGTTGTTATCTGCGTGCTCACCACCGTTGATGATGTTCATCATTGGTAGAGGCATAGAGAATTGACCAGCAGTACCGTTTAGCTCTGCAATGTGCTCGTAAAGAGGCATGCCTTTCGCAGCAGCAGCAGCTTTTGCGTTAGCTAGAGATACAGCTAGGATAGCGTTCGCACCGAACTTAGACTTGTTTTCAGTACCGTCTAGGTCAAGCATGATTTGGTCAACGTCAGCTTGTGCTTTAGCGTCAGAACCTACTAGAGCTTCAGCGATTGGGCCGTTAACAGCTTCAATAGCTTTAAGAACACCTTTACCTAGGAAACGTGATTTGTCGCCGTCACGTAGCTCAAGAGCTTCGCGTGAACCAGTAGATGCGCCAGATGGAGCAGCAGCCATACCTACGAAACCGCCTTCTAGGTGTACTTCAGCTTCTACAGTTGGGTTACCACGTGAATCGATGATTTCACGACCTAGAACTTTAACGATCTTAGACATTGAATGTTTCCTTCTCGTTGAATATATAAATGTCAAATTTAAAGGTAGCAGCACAACTTACGCAGCTACCTGTATTCCTTTTTACTTCTCTAATTCGCCGCGCTGGAACTCGCCAGCTGCTTTAACGAAACCTGCAAACAATGGGTGACCATCGCGAGGTGTTGAAGTGAACTCTGGGTGGAATTGAGCAGCAACGAACCATGGATGGTTCGGGTTCTCGATAACTTCAACCAGTTTCTTGTCCGCAGATAGACCCGATACTTTTAGGCCCGCTTTTTCAATTTGTGGACGAAGATTGTTGTTCACTTCGTAACGGTGACGATGACGTTCATGGATCGTCGCGCTACCGTATAATTCGTAAGCTTTTGTCCCTTTCGCTAGGTGACAAAGCTGTGAACCAAGACGCATTGTGCCGCCAAGGTCAGATGTTTCTGTACGCTCTTCAACTTTACCTTCGCCATCAGTCCACTCAGTGATAAGACCAACAACTGGGTACTTAGTTTCAGTACAGAATTCAGAAGAGTGTGCCCCTTCCATTTTCGCAACGTTACGAGCGTACTCGATAAGTGCTACTTGCATACCTAGACAGATACCTAAGTAAGGTACTTTGTTTTCACGAGCGTATTGAGCAGCAAGAATCTTACCTTCAACACCACGATCACCAAAGCCACCAGGAACTAGGATTGCATCTAGGCCTTCTAAAACTTCTACGCCACGAGACTCAACGTCTTGTGAATCTACGTATTTAATATTAACGCTTAGGCGATTTTTCAAGCCCGCGTGTTTTAGCGCTTCATTTACTGATTTGTATGCGTCTGGTAGTTCAATGTACTTACCAACCATACCAATCGTCACTTCACCCGTTGGGTTAGCTTCTTCGTAAATTACTTGTTCCCATTCAGACAGGTCTGCTTCTGGAGCTGTGATGCCGAAACGCTTACATACAAGTTCATCAGTGCCTTGAGCTTTAATAAGCTGAGGGATCTTGTAGATAGAGTCAACATCGCGCATAGAAATAACTGCATTTTCTTGCACATTACAGAACAGAGCAATTTTCTTACGCTCGTTCGAAGGAATGTTGCGGTCTGAACGACAAACTAGAATGTCTGGCTGAATACCAATAGACAGCAGCTCTTTTACAGAGTGTTGCGTTGGCTTAGTTTTCACTTCGCCCGCAGCTGCTAGGTATGGCACTAGAGTAAGGTGCATGAACATTGCGCGTTCACGGCCTAGCTCTACTGCTAGCTGACGAATCGCTTCCATGAATGGTAGAGATTCGATATCACCAACCGTACCACCAACTTCAACTAGCGCGATATCGTGGCCAGCTGCGCCAGAAATTACACGTTCTTTGATAGAGTTAGTGATGTGCGGGATAACCTGAATAGTTGCACCTAGGTAATCACCGCGACGCTCTTTAGCGAGTACGTCTGAGTAAACACGACCTGCAGTGAAGTTGTTACGCTTAGTCATCTTGGTGCGAATGAATCGCTCGTAGTGACCAAGGTCAAGGTCAGTTTCAGCGCCATCTTCCGTAACGAACACTTCACCGTGTTGAGTCGGGCTCATTGTGCCTGGATCAACGTTGATGTAAGGGTCAAGCTTCATCATAGTCACTTTAAGACCACGAGCTTCTAAAATAGCCGCAAGAGATGCTGCTGCAATACCTTTACCTAGAGAGGATACAACCCCGCCAGTAACAAAAATGTAATTTGTCGTCATGTTTAACCTGAAATTGGTTGAATGAGGGAAATGGATTACTTCTGGACGGGATGAAAATATACCAGAAGCCCCTTATCGCCACAACGTGAAATCTATCACACTGCTATTTTTTATTTTTTGCTTCAAATCAATTCATGATAAAAGCTTTGATGATCTTTTCTCCGCCACTTTGACTTCATCCCATATGGAATCAAGCTGTTGTAGAGAAAAGTCGGTCAAAATTTTATCTTGCTGACGAACTTTTTGTTCCACACCTTTAAAGCGGCGTGAAAATTTCAGATTGGCTTTATTGAGAGCCGTTTCTGGATTTTTACCCAAATGTCGCACTAAATTGACGGTAGCAAACAACAAATCACCCAGCTCTTCTTCAACTAAATCTTCGTTTGGCGTTACTTGAAGCGCTTCTTCTAGCACCTCATCAACTTCCTCTAAAACCTTATCGGCGACTGGGCCAATAGAGTCCCAATCAAAGCCAAATTTCGCGACTTGCTTTTGAATTTTTGTAGCACGCGAAAGTGC
Organism: Vibrio sp. FF145; assembly: GCF_041439075.1. Classification (NCBI taxonomy): domain Bacteria; kingdom Pseudomonadati; phylum Pseudomonadota; class Gammaproteobacteria; order Vibrionales; family Vibrionaceae; genus Vibrio; species Vibrio sp. FF145. The sequence continues at coordinate 21,527 of NZ_JBGONH010000034.1, read as the reverse complement.
AGGTAGAGAGTTTGGTATTGAGTCTAGAATACTTTCTTGAGTTTTGCCTGCCTGTGCTTTCTCTTTGGCTTTTTCAGCTTCCCAGTTGGCATTAATTTCGTCATCACTGGCAAACTCGGTATCAGAAAACACATGCGGATGGCGGCGCGTTAGCTTCTCATTGATGCCATCGACCACATCAGAGAACTCAAACAGTCCCTGCTCTTTCGCGAGCTGGCTGTAGAAAATCACCTGAAACAACAAATCACCCAGCTCTTCTTGTAGGTTCGGCCAATCTTTGTTGTGAATCGCGTCCACTACTTCATAGGTTTCTTCGATAGTATGCGGGACAATTGTTTCAAAATTTTGTTTCAAATCCCAAGGACAGCCACCTTCAGGATCGCGCAGCTTAGTCATGATCTGTTCAAGTTGTTCAATCGGGTGATTCATTGTTTTCTTCCTATTCACTGTCTTTGATTTTTTAAATTTATAACGTCTTCTAAAACTAAAAAAGGTGAGTAGCCAAAACCACTCACCTTTGTTGATACTGTCTAATTCTCTAAATAATTGAAACTGTGGCTAGGCGACAAGCAAGCGAGACTCCTGAGCATAGCTTGTCTATGTGATTGAGCGAGTGCGCGCAGGCAACAACGCCATCAGCTTCAAGTATGACGAGAATTTTAGCCGAGGCGTTTTACGCTCATGACATCTTTGATTTGTTCGACTCGACTCGTCACTCGACTCAGAATTTCAATGTTGGTCACTTCCAGATCGAAATCCATCACCGACAGCTGACGTTTATAGTCAATACGGCTCTTCATTGTCGTCACACTGACTTTTTCGTTCAAGAACAGGGATGTAATGTCTTTCAACAAGCCGGTACGTTCTAGCGCCTCTACACGCAGTGTTAAGATATACGAGCCAACAAAACCATCTCCCCACACCGTATCGATGATACGTTCAGGGGCATGTAGGTTAAGTTCACTTAACTGCTCACAATCGCTGCGGTGTACTGAGATACCACGCCCTTGAGTAATGTAACCTTTGATCACATCCCCTGGGATAGGCTGACAACAACGAGCCAAGTGGGTCATTAGGTTATCAACACCTTCAACAACGACAGCATCCTTTTTCGGACGGCTCTGATGTGCTGGCTTATTGTCAGACTCAAGCAACTTCTCGAGTGCTTTCTTATCTTCTTCTTCAGCCGTCGGCTTATTGACCAGAGCATTGATGTGATTAACCACTTGGTTAATACGCAAATCGCCGCTACCAATACCTGCATACAATTCATCAGGTGTATTGACGTTGAATCGTTTCAGCGCATATTGCTCAGCATCTTTCAGTGTTGCGCCGACTCTGCCTAGCTCGACTTCTAGGATGTCTCGTCCAGCTTCAAGGTTTTTCTCACGACTCTGAGCGCGGAACCAAGCGTTAATTTTTGCTCGAGCTCGACTTGAATGAACAAAACCTGTCGTCGGATTCAACCAATCACGTGATGGATTCGGTTCTTTTTGAGTGATGATTTCAACTTGATCACCCATCGCCAACTTATGAGTAAACGGAACGATTCGACCTGCGACTTTGGCACCGATACAACGGTGTCCAACCATCGAGTGGATGTGGTAAGCAAAGTCCAACGGTGTTGCACCCATTGGTAAATCGACCACATCACCGCGAGGTGTAAAGGCATAGACACGATCATCAAAGACTTGGCTACGTACTTCATCCAGCATTTCGCCAGAATCCGACATCTCTTCTTGCCAGTCGATAAGCTTACGCAACCAAGTAATTTTCTCATCGTAGCCACTGCGTACGCCGCTAGATGCACCTTCTTTATACTTCCAGTGCGCAGCCACACCTAACTCAGAGTCTTCATGCATCTGCTTGGTACGAATCTGAATTTCAATGGTCTTGCCTTCAGGGCCAAGAACTACGGTATGAATCGATTGGTAACCATTGGGCTTAGGATTCGCCACATAGTCATCAAATTCACTTGGAAGGTGTTTATATTTGGTGTGAACCACACCTAGACCGGCATAACAGTCTTGCAGTTGGTCGGCAATAATACGTACCGCACGCACGTCAAAAAGCTCATCAAACTCTAAGCCCTTTTTCTGCATTTTACGCCAGATGCTGTAGATGTGTTTGGGACGACCGCTGACTTCAGCATTGATGCTTGAACGGTTCATTTCTGATGTTAGGTCATCAACAAAGTCAGTGATGTATTGTTCGCGCACGATACGACGCTCTGACAGCTGTTTGGCAATCTGCTTGTAGGTATCTGGTTGTTGATAGCGGAAAGCGTAATCTTCAATTTCCCACTTTAGCTGACCAATGCCCAAACGGTTTGCAAGAGGCGCATAGATGTTAGCACACTCTTTTGCTGCCGCACGGCGAACAGCATCAGGGGCCTTTTTCACCTCGATGAGGTTGCAAATTCGTTCTGCTAGCTTGATGACGACGCAGCGGAAATCATCGACCATGGCCAGTAGCATTCGTCGAACGTTATCTACTTGCCCCGAGGCAGCACTGCCTTCAAGGGTAACGTTGAGCTGGCCCAAAGCTGCCATTTCTTCAACGCCATCAATTAACTTTACGGTTTCTTTACCGTAGCTTTCTTCAAACGCTTCGCGTCCAAAAACGCCGCTTGAAACAACGGGGAAAAGTTGCGCTGCAATTAAAGTGGCACGGTCCATCGACAACGTAACCAAGATTTCGATCATCTCACGTCCACGCCAAAGCAGGAGCGACGCTTGCTCGTGATCTTTTAATAGCTCTTCACAGTGACGATAAACTTTGGTCAGTTTATTCGAGGTTTTTACGTCTTGATTCAGTGACGCAATCCAACTTTCTAGCTCAAACTGTTCGCTTGGGTTTAAATGTGCGCTTCGTACCGCAACCATCATGCCTTCCTAGTTATTATGTTTTATACCCAATTCAATATGACTAACTGATTCCAAGCTAGTTCGACTCATATTGATATCAGCGCAGGCTTCCCTGCGCCTTTGTGATTCATTTTTAAGCCTTATTTAAGGGCTTCTAAGCCTTGATAAAGAGAGCCATCGATTCTAGATGACTGGTATGAGGGAACATATCCAACATACCAAGTTTGGCTAATTGATAGCCTTGTTTTTCTAAACTCTCAGAATCTCTCGCTAGAGTAGCAGGATTACACGAAACATAAACCACACGCTTCGCTCCTAACGCTGAAATTTGATCAACGATCCCACTCGCTCCAGCGCGTGCTGGGTCAAGTAATACTTTATCAAATTTCTCTTTTGCCCAAAGCTGTGAAGATAAATCTTCTTCGAGGTTCGCTTGGTAAAACTCCGTATTGCTTAACTGGTTTAACGCCGCATTAGCCGTTGCCTGTTGAACCATTTCATCAACGCCTTCCACACCAACGACAAACGCCGATTGTTGTGCGATAGGCAGACTGAAGTTGCCTAAACCACAAAACAGGTCAAGCACACGCTCATCCGCTTGAGGCTCTAACCACTCAATCGCTTGAGCCACCATCTGTTGGTTCACTTTCTGGTTAACTTGTATAAAGTGGTTTGGCTCAAAAGGTAAGGTTACGCCGGTTTCACTATAGCTTGGCGAATCACCCACCAAACGAACCAACTTATCGGTTTCTGGCATCGAATACAGCGTTGCACCTTCTTCTTTCGCGAGCGTCATCAACGCTTGCTCATCTTTTTCAACCAAAGGTTTAAGGTGACGCAGCACCATAACAGGGCCAGTATCACCCAACACCAATTCAACATGTCCTAAAGACGTAAGGCTACTGAAAGTGTTCAGTAAACTTTTCAGTTTTGGCAGCAATACATTAAGGCGAGTATCCAGCACGGCGCAGTCGGTGATGTTTTCAATCTGTTTACTTTGTTTCTTACGGAAACCAAACTGAAGCTGCTGTGTCTTCTTATCAACAAATAGACTGATACGCGCGCGACGACGATAACCGGTTTCATCACCGACAATCGGCTGAGCGACTTCGGTGTTAGCCGTTTGGTATTTGCTCATCAGGTGCGTCAAAGATTGTGATTTATGCTCAACCTGAGATGAGTAACCGAGATGTTGAAGATGACAGCCACCACACTGATTAAAGTGCTTACAGAATGGCTTTAAACGCAGCTCACTCGGTTGAAGTAATTTGATGAGTTTTGCTCGCGAAAACTTACTTTTGCTCTCAGTAAGTTGAATAACCACCTTCTCACCGGGCAATGCGCCATCAATGAAAACTGGTTTATTCTTCTGATAAGCGATGCCAGCGCCATTGTGATCCATTCGTTCAACCAAAACCGATTGATGCTTGGTCTCGAGTTGAGTTTTCTTTTTTGGTTGGAAAAAACGTGCCATTGCTTGTGCCTAATGTATCTTTTAATAAGTAATTGGTATCCAGGACTCACTATTCTGTCTTGGAATCATTGTCGAACGTCACGGCTTTGATTAAGCTTACCGTTCACTTAACCGCCATTGTGTGCGTTATTTTCCCATATCCAGACCTCGATGTAATTAAAGAACATGACCAGATATGGCTTAAGAGCCCGTGTAATTACCTTAACTCTAGCTCCAACCCTAATTATTGGGCTGCTATTGAGTGCATTTTTCTCATTTAACCGCTATCAAGACCTTGAAGGTCAAGTGGTTAACACTGGTACTAGCATCATTGAACCACTAGCGATTGCGAGTGAGTCTGGCATGAAGCTCGAAAGTCGAGAGTCTGTTCGTCAGCTGATTAGCTATGCACATCGAAAAAATTCTAAGTTAGTGCGCAGTATTGCGGTGTTTGATGAACGTCATGAGTTGTTTGTAACGTCAAACTTCCATCCTGATTTTGAAAGCCTGACCTATCCGAAAGATAAACCGATTCCGCATTTAAGCTCATCGAACCTGCTCGATAACACGCTGATTCTTAGGACACCCATCATCGCTGAGGGACAATACATCAACTCAGCTAATGGCCAGTCTCAAGCGAACCAAGCGATCGGTTATATTGCGATAGAGTTAGACTTGTCGTCACTTCGATTGCAGCAATATCAAGAAGTGTTCTCTGCCTTCTTGGTGCTGATCCTCGGTCTTGGACTTTCTGGGGTATTTGCCTTCCGCTTGATGCACGATGTAACCCAACCGATCACACACATGAAAAACATGGTCGACCGAATTCGTCGTGGTCACCTCGATGTGCGTATCGAAGGCAAAATGCATGGTGAGCTTGATTCACTGAAAAACGGTATCAACGCGATGGCGGTCTCGCTATCAGAATATCACGTCGAGATGCAGCACAGCATCGACCAAGCAACATCTGATCTGCGTGAAACCCTAGAGCAATTAGAGATTCAAAACGTTGAGTTAGACATTGCGAAAAAACGAGCTCAAGAAGCCGCTCGTGTTAAATCCGAGTTCTTGGCGAATATGTCTCATGAGCTTAGAACACCACTGAATGGTGTGATTGGCTTTACTCGTCAGATGCTCAAGACACACCTATCGAACAGCCAAACCGACTACTTACAGACCATTGAACGCTCGGCCAATAACCTACTCAGCATCATCAACGATATCTTGGACTTCTCAAAACTTGAAGCCGGCAAGCTCGCTCTAGAAAATATTCCATTTGAGTTCCAAGCGAGCCTAGAAGAGGTGGTTAACCTTCAAGCCACTAATGCTCATGAAAAAGGTCTTGAGCTTACACTTAAGATCGACCCGAAAGTACCACCAGGCGTTGTTGGTGATCCACTGCGTATCCAACAGATCCTGACTAACCTTGTGGGTAACTCGATCAAGTTTACCGAGCGTGGCAACATTGACATCAGCGTTGAACTTCGTTCACAAAGCGAAGACAGCATTGAGCTGCAGTTTATGGTTCGAGATACGGGCATTGGTATCTCAGAGCGCCAACAAGCACAACTTTTCCAAGCCTTCAGCCAAGCCGATGCGAGCATCTCTCGTCGTTATGGTGGTACAGGCTTAGGTCTGGTAATCACCCAAAAACTGGTCAGCCAAATGGGCGGAGAGATCAGCCTAACCAGTCGTCTTCACCAAGGCTCCACATTCTGGTTCACCCTGAGACTATCGACTACCGATATGCCGATGACAGAATTAATTGAGACTCAGTGCCTGCAAGACAAGCAACTGCTGCTTATCGAGCCAAACATGCAAGCGGCATCAATTACTCAGCAGATCCTAACCCAAGAAGGCTTAGTGGTAACGTACCGTTCGGTTATGCCTGACGAATCTACCTCGTATGACTACGTCCTACTTAACTTAGCCGCGAACCAAGAGTATCAATTTGATACCGTGAGTGGTTGGGCGATTGGCGCGAAGAAGATCGCTCAGAACGTGATTATTGGTACACCAAGTACCGAGCTAGCGTTGGGTGAGCAATTGATGAAAGAAGTCGATGTTCAGTGCATTACTAAGCCTCTCTCTCGCAAGAAGTTGCTGCAAACTTTGGTATCGAATCAAGCTCCAACCTTAATTGCACCCGCTATTGAAACACATTCAGAAGAGAAACTACCGCTTACGGTATTGGCGGTCGACGACAACCCTGCCAACCTTAAACTGATTACTGCGCTGCTAAAAGAGCGCGTAGAGACAGTGATCAGTTGTACTAGTGGTCAGAAAGCTCTCGACAAAGCGACAGAGACTCCATTTGATGTCATTTTCATGGATATTCAAATGCCGCAGATGGACGGCGTGACCGCTTGCCAAAAAATTAAGGCGTTGGCGAACAATGCAAACACGCCTGTGATTGCTGTTACCGCGCATGCAATGATGGGAGAGCGTGACCGACTACTTGAAGCAGGTATGGATGACTACCTAACCAAGCCTATCGAAGAGCATGTGTTACAACAGGTTCTTATTCATTGGAGCCCTACCTCTGAGATTGAGCACATTGATAAAATAGACCCAGATCACCCGGCGGTCTCTGCTGAAATCGACCACAACTCTGTTTCAGAAGTTGAAGCCAGCGAGCACAAGAACATCATCATTGATTGGCAAGCTGCTTTGAAACAAGCCGCCAATAAAGAAGACCTCGCACGCGATATGCTGCAAATGCTCGTAGATTTTATTCCTGAAGTTTATGAGGCTGCAGACAAGGCGATAGAAGACAGTGACTACCCCGTTGAAGCGCTGACACACATCATCCACAAGATGCATGGCAGCAGCTCATACAGTGGGGTACCAAGGCTTAAGTCGGTATGTGCAACGATAGAGAAAGAACTTCGTTCAGGCACTTCTGTTGAAGACATTGAACCGGAGCTTTTTGAACTTCAGGATGAATTAGATAAGGTTCAAGCAACCGCGATTCATTATTTGAAACCAGCCAAGACCTAGCGAATATTTCTTACTCACAAACATTCATTAAACGGTTTACCAGCCAATAAAAAAGCAGAGCTCATGAGCTCTGCTTTTTTCTGTCTAGAACCTAGGGTGCTAGATATAGAGTAGCGGTAATCTATTTACGACTCGAGTAGTACCGTCGCCACCGCATAATGGCGCTCATCAGAGATAGTCAGGTGAATCGACTTTGTACCACTCGCATCTGCGATTTCACGCGCTTTTTTATGCAGGCTTAGAACTGGCTTGCCATGCTCATCGTTTGAAATCTCGAAATCGTGGAAGGTCACACCAAGAGCGATGCCTGTGCCTAATGCCTTAGACGCCGCCTCTTTTGCAGCAAAACGCTTTGCAAGGTAACGCCCTTTTTGCTTAAGTTGCTGGAATACTTCAAATTCAGAATCGGTCAAAATACGCTGAGCGAAAGCCTCACCACTTCGTGATAATGCCTTTTCAACACGTTCAATTTCTGCGATATCTGTACCTAATCCAACAACAGCCATGTTTACCCTACTACCAACTTCTATCTATTAACTTTTCGATTCTACTGATTAACCGCTTAACGCTTACAACTAAACGAATGCCGAGTTAAAGAACTAAGCGTTGTTGCGCGCTGTTTCCATCACGGCTTTCATGTCTGCAACGGCTTTATTCAAACCATCAAAGACTGCGCGGCCCATGATCGAGTGACCGATGTTCAACTCGTAAATCTCAGGAAGTGCCGCAATTGGCGCTACGTTATGGTAAGTCAGACCGTGACCCGCATTCACTGTAATACCAAGGTCGTCTGCGTAGCTTGCACCTGCAGCAATCTTTTTAAGCTCGTCTTGTTGGTCTTCTTCAGTTTTAGCATCAGCATAGTGGCCAGTGTGCAGTTCAATGAACGGTGCGCCACACGCTTTCGCAGCATCGATTTGCTCACGATCGGCATCGATAAACAGAGATACTTTGATACCAGCAGCGGACAATTTTTCGGTCGCCGCTTTGATCTTTTCAAGTTGACCAACTACATCCAAGCCACCTTCAGTCGTTAGCTCTTCGCGTTTTTCTGGAACTAAGCAAACGAACTCAGGATTAGTATCGAGTGCAATTTGAACCATCTCGTCCGTTACGGCCATCTCTAAGTTCATGCGAGTCTGGATTGTCTCAGCAAGAATACGTACATCGCGATCAACAATATGACGGCGATCTTCACGCAAGTGAATCGTAATGCCGTCAGCACCCGCACGTTCAGCAATTTCAGCTGCGTGTACTGGGTCTGGATATTTAGTACCACGTGCATTACGTAGAGTTGCAATATGGTCGATATTAACGCCTAAAAGGATTGAGCTCATTTTCCAATACTCCGTGCTCTAGAGAGGGCTATTGTTGGCATAAATAGCTCTCTACTTTTTAATGGTTTGCCGCCAAGATACGGCTTTAAGGCTATGCGTGTAAAGCGTTTTGCCGCTTTTAACTGCTCTTTAGTGATAAACCTACGCTCACTGATTGCGATAAGTTCATCGCCCATAAAAGTCAGGTTATCTCGACGCACCGAAGCGATGAAGCCTTTCTGCTCTCGATAGCGATAAGTCATGCTCGGATCAATCGCTTCGCCAGTGCCCGCGCAGTGTAAAAAGTCGACGCCATACCCCATAGCGGAAAGTAGAGCCAATTCAAAACGACGCAGTGCTGGCTCAGGGTTCTCATTATGAGCGAGTTCTGTTAAGGCATGAAGATAGTCATGAAAAAATGCGGGCATGGCCACTTCGGCCATCAACACTCGCCCAACTAATTCATTAACGTACATTGCTGAATACAGATTAATGCCAGCAAGAGGAAGCCCCAAGCTGATCGGTTCAGCTTGGCGCAACGTTTTCATTGAACCATTGCCAGACCACTTAAGCAGTAGCGGCGTAAAAGGTTGCAATGCACCTTTCAAATTAGAACGCTTACTCCGCGCACCTTTAGACATCAACGTCACCCGACCGTACTCTTCGCTGAAGACGTCCAGAATCAGGCTCGACTCACTGTATGGTCGACGGTGCAACACAAAGCATCGCTGTAACCCTTCGCTCAATCACTTACCCTTCTTACAGATACAAAAAGAGAGAGTTCGCACTCTCTCTTGTATTTATATTCAATTCAACTTTCTTAATATCAGAAAGTGACGTTCAATATATTATAGATCGTCGATGTAGCCTAACGAGCGAAGTGCACGCTCATCGTCAGCCCAACCAGACTTAACTTTAACCCAAGTCTCTAGGTAAACCTTACGACCGAACAGTTCTTCCATGTCGATACGAGCTTCACGACCAATCGTTTTGATCTTCTCGCCCGCTTTACCAATTACCATCTTCTTCTGACCAGTACGTTCAACAAGAATCAAAGCATTGATGTGGAAACCATCGTTATCTGGGTTGTAATCAAAACGCTCGATCTCAACCGTTACTGAGTAAGGTAGCTCTTCGCCTGTGAATCGCATCAGTTTTTCACGGATGATTTCAGAGGCCATAAAGCGCTGTGAGCGATCCGTTACGTACTCTTCAGGGAAGTGGTGCGTCGCTTTTGGTAAAGAATTACGAACGTGCTTACGCAGTACATCGATATTCTTACCTTGCTTCGCTGAGATTGGCACAACATCAAGGAAGTCCATCTTCTTAGACACTTCCATCATATGTTGCATCACGTCTGTACGGTCTTGAACGTTATCTACTTTGTTAATACAAAGGACAACTGGGAAATCTGTTTTTCTCAGCTTATTCAGTACCATTTCATCGTCGTCAGTCCAGTGAGTACCGTCAACAAGGAAGAATACTAGATTCACATCGCTCAGTGAGCTGTTCGCCGCACGGTTCATCAAACGGTTAATTGCACGCTTTTCTTCAATATGAAGTCCAGGAGTATCAACGTAGATCGCTTGGTAATCGCCTTCAGTTTCTACGCCCATAATACGGTGGCGTGTCGTCTGAGGTTTACGTGATGTGATCGAGATTTTCTGACCCAAAATATGGTTCAGAAGCGTCGATTTACCTACGTTTGGTCGACCCACGATAGCGATGAAGCCACAGTGTTGGTTTTCCGGTAGGCCCGTTTTTTTGCTATCAGATGAAAAGAATGCATCGATATCGAAATCTTGATTGTTATCAGACATTGCTTAGTTGCTCTAATGCTGTTTCAGCAGCCGCTTGTTCTGCCTTGCGGCGGCTAGTGCCTTTACCGATAACAGGTTTATCCACACCTGCCACTTCACACTCAACCGTAAACTCTTGGTTGTGTGCTTCACCTTTAATATTAGTCACAGTGTAGACAGGTAGGGGATTTCTTCGACCTTGTAAAAACTCTTGTAAGCGAGTTTTTGGATCTTTTTGAGATACACCAGGCTGAATAGACTCTAGGCGAGATTGGTACCAGCTTAAAATAATACGGCGAACAACCTCGGTATCACTATCTAAATAGACAGCACCGATGATCGCTTCAACCGCATCCGCTAGAATAGAATCACGACGGAAACCGCCACTCTTCAACTCACCTGGACCTAATTTTAAGTAATCTCCTAGTTCGAATTCACGACCTAGTTCTGCCAATGTATGACCACGTACTAATGTTGCGCGCATGCGGCTCATATCACCTTCGTTTACCTTAGGGAAACGGTGGTAAAGATCATCAGCGATAACAAAACTTAAAATTGAATCGCCCAGAAACTCAAGACGTTCGTTATGTTTACCTGCGGCACTGCGGTGAGTCAGCGCCAAATGGATAAGATCGGCATCATTAAACTGATAGCCAATCTTTCTCTCTAGTTTATCAATTGGAGAATTCATGCTCTCTCGATGTGTTATGTGATCGATTAATGAATCCCACCGATGCGATTAAAACGCACACCAGTAGGAATCCATGTTGGAAGTACACTGTCTGAACCACGTTCGAATTCGAAGCTGATCCAAATAGCAACGGCCTTACCAACAAGGTTTGCTTCAGGGACAAAGCCCCAGTAACGGCTGTCAGCACTGTTGTCACGGTTATCACCCATAACAAAGTATTGGCCTTCTGGAACGATCCACTCGTTAACACCATTGCGAGGTTGATATGCTTGCACACGATCACGGCGTAATGGGTTAACTAAGATTTGGTGCTCCACGTCACCCAGTTGTTCATTCAACTGAATTAGAGGCACACCATCTTGAATAAATTGGCTTTCTTCAACGTTACTCAACTTCACTGGTTTACAGTTACTGCCACCCTTCGCTTGAATGCAGATTTCTTTATTGCTGCTGTAGCGAATGGTATCACCCGGCATACCAATAACACGCTTGATGTAGTCGATATTCGGCTGAGGTGGGTATTTGAATACGATTGAATCACCACGTTCTGGTTTGCCTGTTTCTACCAGTTGAGTGCGCCATACAGGATCTTTTAGACCATAAGCGTACTTTTCTACCAAGATGAAATCACCAACCAATAGTGTTGGCATCATCGAGCCAGATGGAATTTGAAACGGTTCATAAATAAATGAACGCAAAACCAAAACAAATGCAATTACAGGGAAAATGGACACACTGTTCTCAACCCACCAAGGCTGAGCCGTAACTTTTGCGCTGGTTGCAGCGTCTAGGCCATTCGACTGTGCTTCAACGTCAGCCAGTTTTTGTTGGCGCTTCTTCGCCCACACAAACTTTTCCAACGCCCATACAATGCCAGTCACTAGAGTTACGATCACTAAGATAAGCGAAAATGTATTAGCCATTGATATCCCTTAAATTTCATTTCTTTAAAAATAACGAAAGTGAAAGAGTATAACCCTTTCACTCTGCTTAATATTTCTAATCCGTATCAATCATGCTGACTAAATGCTGGGGAGATTACGCAGGAAAAATCGTTTAGTTCGAGGCGCAAAGTGCAGTGACTAGTGGGCCTAATTGCAATCTTTGCAACAAAGAAATAAACGATTTTAACCAGTAATGTTCAGCAGATAGTTAGTGCGATTGATACCTAGTCTTTGCCAACATGAAGAATTGCTAAGAATGCTTCTTGAGGCAGTTCAACGTTACCGATCTGCTTCATACGCTTCTTACCTTCTTTTTGTTTCTTAAGAAGTTTCTTCTTACGACTGATATCACCACCGTAACATTTTGCGATTACGTTCTTACGCAGTTGTTTCACTGTAGAACGAGCAATAATGTGGTTACCAATCGCGGCTTGAATCGCGATATCAAACATCTGGCGAGGGATGAATTCTTTCATCTTCTCAACCAGTAGACGACCACGAGACTGGGCAATATCTTTGTGTGTAATGATCGCCAGTGCATCAACCGTTTCACCATTCAACAATACATCTACACGTACCATGTTTGATGCTTCGTAACGTTGGAAGTTGTAATCCAATGATGCGTACCCGCGAGACGTTGACTTCAGACGGTCGAAGAAGTCTAGAACCACCTCAGCCATTGGAAGATCGTACGTCACAGCAACTTGGTTACCGTGATAAACCATGTCGACTTGCACGCCACGCTTCTCAACACACAGTGTGATCACGTTGCCTAGGTAATCCGAAGGTACCAGAATATTACAGCGAGCAATCGGTTCACGAATTTCTTCTAAGTCATTAATAGCAGGCAGTTTAGCCGGGCTATCAACATAGAGAATTGTGCCATCCGTTTTTACAACTTCGTACACTACGGTTGGTGCCGTTGTGATTAGGTCTAGGTCGTATTCACGCTCTAAACGCTCTTGGATGATCTCCATGTGAAGCATTCCTAAGAAGCCACAACGGAAACCAAAGCCAAGTGCTGCTGAACTTTCTGGTTCGTAAAATAGTGATGCATCGTTCAGGCTTAGTTTGCCTAGTGCGTCACGGAAGTTTTCGTAGTCATCAGACGATACTGGGAATAGACCTGCGTATACCTGAGGCTTCACTTTTTGGAAACCAGGTAGACGTTCTGTGCTGCCGCCTTTTGCAAGCGTCAACGTATCACCAACAGGTGCGCCAAGGATGTCTTTAATACCACAAACAACCCAGCCAACTTCGCCAGTATTTAGCTCAGTTGTGTCGATTTGCTTAGGTGTGAAGATACCTAGACGGTCAACACCCCAAACTTGGTCTGTCGACATTACTTTAATCTTGTCGTTCTTCTTCAGCTTACCGTTCTTGATACGAACCAAAGAAACAACGCCTAAGTAGTTATCGAACCAAGAGTCAATGATCAGAGCTTGTAGTGGCGCTTCTGGATCACCTTCCGGTGGCGGGATAGCCGTTACGATGTTTTCAAGAACGTCATCAACACCGATACCGGTTTTTGCAGAACAACGCGTCGCTTCCATCGCATCGATACCAACGATCTCTTCGATTTCTTCAGCAACTCGTTCAGGTTCAGCTGCAGGTAAGTCAATCTTGTTCAAGATTGGCACTACTTCCAGTTCCATTTCGATCGCGGTGTAACAGTTTGCTAGAGTTTGAGCTTCAACACCTTGGCCGGCATCCACTACAAGAAGCGCGCCTTCACAAGCGGCTAGAGAGCGAGATACTTCGTAAGAGAAGTCTACGTGTCCAGGGGTATCGATAAAGTTAAGTTGGTAAGTTTCACCATCTTTAGCTTTGTAATCTAAAGTCACACTCTGCGCTTTAATTGTAATACCACGCTCGCGTTCTATATCCATAGAATCGAGGACTTGAGCTGCCATCTCACGTTCACTTAACCCTCCACAAACTTGGATTAAGCGGTCAGAAAGGGTCGACTTACCGTGGTCGATGTGGGCGATAATCGAAAAATTACGAATGTGCTTCATAGGCTTGGTGTGACTAAACTCTTTGAATAGGGATAATAAGAAAGCCGCAACGCGTCCAATCTACAGTCAGCATTGGTGGCGGCATTTCAATCAAGTTGGCAGATTCTACCCAATTTAAGGGCAATAAGCATCATAAATTAGATGAGAGACTTGCCTAGGATTCTAATCAAGACAACTTCTTGCTTGGATTTGTCTTCCATTGGTTTAGCTAAGCGCTTCGCCAAACCAATACCACCAGCAGTAAACAGCGCTGCAGTTAAGATAACAATGCCCTCGCCCCCTTGGAGTAAGGGTTGTAACAAGAGTTGTCCAAAACCAGCACCAACCATCAACATGAAAAGCGGGATAAGATAAACAATAGCCGCAGACTGAAGTAGGCTTTTTTCTGGAAAGCCAATTTCTACGATCTGGCCTGCTTTGACTAGGCTTTGGGTTTTAAGCTGCCAAAACAAGGATTTATTGCCAACAGCCTTGGTCACAATACCCGTTCCGCAGCTTTTTTGAGATGAGCAACTGCTGCAACTGGTTTGTTGTTCGCAGCTCAGTTGAACAAAATATTGCTTACCTTTTTGTTCGACTGAGCTAACGGTCGCCAACGCAGTCATCATTGCGCTGGTGCCGGTTTATTGAACGTGACGGATTGAGCGATACGCTTGGCCGTTGCTGGCGGAATATCACCAACCACAGAGATTTCTTTGTCGCCAATCACTAAGCTGTGCAAGGTTCTTCGCCCTTGGCGTACCAGCTGTCCTTTCAATGAATGTTCGTCTTTATCGGCGATATAAACCGAAAAGCTAAATAATCCATCACTGAAAAGCTGGCTTTCAACCATTTTTTCGGTCGCAGCCATTTGGTAACGGCTGAGTTCTTTCGATTTAAATCCTTCTGGCACCCACGAGGCCTGCCAGTCGGTCTCGCTCACCAAGCCTTCTGGCAATGACAAAACCTTCGGCAATTTAGCTTGATTCAAACCGCCCATTGCTTCTGCAATTTTATCGTTCACGACATAAGAGATAGTGCGGTACTGCTCAAGCACTTCGCCATCACGATCCAAAAGATCGGCACGCAAAGGAAGGTTGGTTTTCTCATCTACCCAAACCACATAAGAGTATCGAAGGCCGTCTTTCGGCACAACGCGTAATACTTGCGTGGTACTGCCCGCCTCACGAGAACGCCCAACTTTTACAAAATCGTAGTATTGGTTGAGAGAATCGATATCTCGATTAATCATCGGAATGACAGGTGCAACCATGCTGCCAGACTGAATAGTAAATGGCTCTGTACCCGGTTCGATGTAGCTAACTTCATTGCCACGTCGAATAACCTCACGAACAGGGCCGCTTAGATAAACAAGGTGTGCAAGTTGTTGGTCGTCGTTAACTGCATGACGATAAAGCAGAGGTTCAATACTGCTCTTCTTTATCAATATGTAGGAGAGTTCGTAATTTAGATGCTGACTGGCCTCGTTCATTTGATGTAACAAGGCCTTTGCAGTGGTTTCCTCTGCAAAGGCTGTTGGAGACATCAAGCTGAACAGTGTCAGTGCACTGACCAGGATTTTCTTCATTCAATATCCGATTCTAGGTGTGCATCTTCCATTGGCGATGCATCACTGTTTAATCTTAGTTGTAGCTCATAATCTTCTAACAATGCATGAACGCGTTTGCGTTGCTCTTGCATGTTAGCTTCAGATGCAGGTCTCTCAACAGAGTCACGTGTTAAGCTTACTGGTTCCGCAGAACCTGCAAATGGAATCGTCTGGAGTACAGGCAACTGCTCTGGAGCTGCGGGATCGCTGCCGCCGTATTGCTGAACACCTAATACAACTGCTAATGAAACACACGCTGCCACGGCAACTTGTCCAAACTGTTGTAACCACGCAGGAAGCTGACGCTTCGCTTGCTGAGGTTTAGGCTGCTCTTCTATCGGAGCAACAATAGGTTCAACATTCACTTGGTGCAGGTTCGACATTGAACCATGTGCAGGCTCATCATCAAGCGCTGCCGCTACACTGTTAGCAATGTTCCACTCTGGAGTTTCTGGCGCATCCCCACGCATAACATCACCAATTAAATGGTAACTCTGCCAGGTATCCATGCTTTCTTGATCAGATTCGAGATCTACTATGAGAGCTTTATCGATCGTTTCACCATCCATGAGTGCCGAAAGCTTTTCTTTATCAGCCATTATTTTCACCATAATTATTACAAGTTCTAGCGTTGTAAAAGAGGTTTAATTTTCTTTTCTACCGCTTCACGAGCTCGGAAAATACGCGAACGTACGGTTCCTACAGGGCAATCCATTACTTCTGCAATCTCTTCGTAGCTCAAACCTTCGAGCTCACGCAACGTCATTGCAGTTTTTAAGTCTTCGGGTAGCGCTTCAATCGCTCCAAAAACAACTTGTTTCAATTCGTTTGACAGCGTTAAGTTCTCAGGGTTCGATATTTCTTTTAACGCGCTGCCTGTTTCGTAATATTCTGCATCTTCTGCATCGACATCTGTTGCTGGCGGCCTGCGGCTCTGGGCAACAATATGATTTTTAGCGGTGTTCACGGCAATTCGGTACAACCATGTATAGAAAGCACTCTCACCACGAAAGTTAGGTATCGCGCGGTAAGCTTTAATAAAAGCTTCTTGTGCTACATCAGGTACATCACCGGAATTATTCACGTATCGAGAGATAAGATTACAAACTTTGTTTTGATACTTAACCACTAATAAGTTAAATGCCTGCTTATCTCCACTCTGAACTCGCTCAATCAACACTTGATCGGTTAGCTGCTCGTTCATTCGAGCGGGTACTCCTATTGTTATAACCCTTACCTTCACAGATATGGGTACTAATTATGCGAAATGTAGTATTGACACCACCGTCTACAAGAGCACTATTGTGACTAAGCCAAATACCGAAAGTTCCAACTTTCCTAAAATTATTTGCCATTATTGTTTCACAATGTGATGTAATAAAAATAGTTATCCCTATCAATTTGGGGAAACTTGAGCAAAAGCAATGGTATTGAGCAATTAAATATTTCTAGATAGCTGTCTATATATTGATTTTGTGTCGTGTTTTAGGATGACTAGGGAAAGATTATAACAGTCTTACCCAAACTCCTAAAACAAGACGAAGTCAATTGAGCATGGACAACTCGACTATAGCCCGGGATTTAATAAGTTTTATGAACGCAAACCGTGAACATCAGTGTGATGTATTAGTGGTAGGAAGTGGTGCGGCAGGCTTGTCATTAGCCTTACGCGTAGCAGAACATGCAAAAGTAATTGTATTAAGCAAAGGACCACGCAGCGAAGGATCGACGTATTACGCACAAGGTGGTATTGCGGCGGTGTTCGATGAATCGGACAGTATTGAGTCTCATGTAGAAGATACTCAAATTGCTGGGGCTGGGTTATGCGAAGAAGATACAGTTCAATTCATTGCTGAAAATGCTAAAGAGTGTGTGCAATGGCTGATTGATGGTGGTGTTCCATTTGATAAAGATGAGAACAGCACAGAAGGCCAACCAAAGTATCACCTCACTCGTGAGGGCGGCCACAGTCACCGCAGAATTCTGCACGCTGCCGATGCAACTGGCATGGCGATGCAAACCTCACTGCAAGATAACGTCAAGAATCACCCAAACATCGAGATCTTCGAGCGTCACAATGCGCTGGATTTAATCACCGAAGATAAGATAGGAGGTTCGAAAGACAAGGTTATCGGTGCCTATATTTGGAACCGTAACCAAGAACACGTTGAAACCGTGCGCGCTAAATTTGTTGTATTAGCAACAGGCGGCGCTTCAAAGGTTTACCAATACACCTCTAACCCAGATGTCTCTTCAGGTGATGGTATTGCTATCGCTTGGCGTGCGGGTTGTCGTGTGGCAAACCTTGAGTTCAACCAGTTCCACCCGACTTGCTTATTCCACCCAGAAGCGCGTAACTTCCTACTAACGGAAGCATTGCGTGGTGAAGGTGCCTATTTGCGTCGCCCAGATGGCTCTCGCTTTATGAAGGACTTCGATGAGCGCGGTGAATTGGCTCCACGCGATGTGGTTGCTCGTGCGATTGACTTTGAAATGAAGCGCTTAGGTGCTGACTGCATGTATGTTGATATCAGCCACAAACCTGAAGAATTCATCACGACGCATTTCCCAATGATCCATACTCGCTTGATGGATTTGGGGATTGATATGACCAAAGAACCGATTCCAATCGTACCGGCAGCTCACTACACTTGTGGTGGTGTCATGGTGAATAAGCAAGGTCAAACCGACTTAACTAACCTATATGCAATTGGCGAAGTGAGTTATACCGGCTTGCACGGTGCAAACCGTATGGCTTCAAACTCACTGCTTGAGTGTGTGGTATACGCGTGGGCAGCCGCAAAAGATATCGTTGAAAACATCGACCAATCTCAACTGTGCGCTGAACTTCCGGCATGGGATGAAAGCCAAGTCACCAACAGTGATGAAGAAGTGATCATTCAACACAACTGGCACGAGCTAAGACTGTTCATGTGGGATTACATGGGTATTGTTCGAACGGACAAACGCCTTGAACGTGCAATGCGCCGCATTCAGATGTTGCAGCAGGAAACTCATGAGTACTACAGCTACTTTAAGGTTTCAAATAACCTATTAGAACTGCGTAACTTACTACAAGTGGCTGAGTTGATGGTTCGCTGTGCAATGCAACGTAAAGAGAGCCGCGGCCTACACTACACGCTGGATTACCCAGAACTTGCTGAAGACAGCGGCCCAACCATTCTGACACCAGAGAAAAACCAGTCTTAATTTTTGGTCATGGAAAAAGACGACAGGGAGCCTAGCGCTCCCTTTCTTTTATCTTTGGTTCTTGTTTATCCAATGCTTTCGTTTATCAAACGGACTCGTTGTAAATGCGCCAAGAAGTGTCGATATTCACGTTCATTGCAACTATCTCGCCACAACAAGACTGAATATCCGCACTCAAACTGCAATTTAACGAAGAACTGCGCCCAAATCTTATCAACGGACTTAAGTGTGTAGGCTTGTTCATTGAGTCGGATCTCGCCATCTTCTTTATAGTCAAAGCACCCATGTGCTGTATTCAAGATTACATGATTGGCTTTAAACAAACTGAACACTAAAGCTAAACAATAGAGGGCAACAGCGAGTGGAATAGAAGAGAAAACGATGAAAAACAAAAGGCACCCAAAAACAGTGCCTTTTGCAAATAATGCGGAATACGAAGGGTTAAGCTGAAGCTTAACGAACCTTGCTGAGGTTATGCGCGACAATTTTATCAACCATTGAAGCATGGCCTAGGTTTTCACTGCGTCCGTGTCCCATTACCCAAGTAAACAGGTCTGGGTCATCACACTCTAATAGAGAAACAAACTCACGCTGCTCCTGCTCTTGCAATGAATCAAAACACTCTTCGAAAAATGGCATGATAACTACGTCAAGTTCCAACATGCCACGACGGCAACCCCATTTAATTCGTGCTTTCTGCTCTGCAGTGTACATTGGCTATCCTCACCTATAATTTTTCTTTCTCGGAGTGTAACAAGTCATACGCTCTGCAACTACTATGTGAGTCACAGTCCCTATCTAAGCTCACAAAAAAACCTAAGCTGACAAAGAAACAGAACCGGATTAACATAGAGCCAAATAAAATTCTTAGGAAAGATAAAATGGATTGGAAAAACACATTTCAGCCGCTCGCTCATACGCAAAATGAATCGCTTCCAGATCTGATGATGACACACGTGTCAGACTGGAGTGCAATCACCATGATAGGCGATGACAAAAAGTCGTACCTGCAAGGTCAAGTAACGTGCGATGTCGTCACTCTTCCTAATGATGAATCCACGTTAGGCGCGCATTGTGATGCGAAAGGAAAGGTTTGGAGTATCTTTCGTTTGTTCCACCACAATGGTGGCTACGCTCTTATGCAGCCTAAGTCTGCGATTGAAATCGAGTTAGTTGAAATTAAAAAATACGCCGTATTCTCTAAGGTTGATATTGAGCAAACGTCTGACGTTGTTATCGGTGTCATGGGCGCGTCAGCTGATCAATACATTGACTCAATTTCAGAAAGCCAAGGTAAAGTGCGTGTAATCTCTGGTGGCACCGCTGTTCAAGTCTCTGACAACCGCTGGGCTCTACTTGTTACGCAAGAAGCAGCAGAAGCCTTGGTATCAAGCAGCACTGCAGAAAAAGTATCAGAAGCGCTTTGGCAGTATCATGAAATTCTTGATGCTCAGCCGAACCTATCGAAAGCAGAGCAAAACGAACACATCCCTCAAGCACTCAACCTGCAAGCGATTGGCGGTATCAGCTTTTCAAAAGGCTGTTACACAGGTCAAGAAACAGTTGCTCGTGCTAAATACCGTGGCATGAACAAGCGTGAAATGCGCATTGTTTCAGGAACGAGTTCAGATGTATTGTCTCTAGAGAATACGATTGAACTAGAGCGCAGCGTAGGTGAGAACTGGCGCGGTGCAGGCCGACTATTAAACGTCTATCAATTTGCTGATAATCAGGCGATTGGTTTGATGGTGTTGCCAAACAACCTTGATGACGATGTTCAGCTTCGATTGACTGCGCAACCTGAGCAAATATGGAACATTCTGCCACTGCCTTACAGCCTTGACGAAGAGTAGCCACGTGGAAACACTGATTACACAATGGTTAGATCAACAGCAGGTGGACTATCGCCTGTTGGTGCAAAGCAAGCCAACCACCAGCATCGAAGAGACAGCGCAAGAACGAGGTATTAATGCCTCTCAAATGGTCAAGTGCATCCTGCTTAAGGATATGGGAAACCAGTATGCGTTGGCCTGTACTCCTGGCGATCGCTCTATCGATCCAAAGAAAGTACGCTCGGTACTGAATTGCCGTCGAATGACCTGCGTATCACTCGCTGATGTTGAAGCCATCACCGGCTTTAAAGCTGGATGTGTTGGGCCTATTGCTCTAAAGAGATACATGCCGATCATTTTTGATCCTTCCATTCAGAGCAACTCGACCGTTACCATTAGCTCGGGTGATCGAATGGCTGGCGTTGCGTTGGATCCCAATGATCTCATAGCACTATGTGCACCGATCGTCGCTGACATCAGTCGATGAACGTTTCGAACAGATCATGCTTCGCAAACTTCATTTCAATATTTCATTGAGTACATTTTTAGTGTGAACTTCGTCATAAGAAAAACACACCCACCCTAAATAGTTACTCAAAATAAAAGCATAAGTAGTCACAAGGTTGAATTTGCGTTATTGTAATTTTACTGACTAGCCTTTAAGCAAATCAGTACAAGTGAATCCACTGAGTAACATCAGTATCCACTTTTGTGTAATGCATCTGTGACTATTCGCCCGTTTTAGACGGGCTTTTTTTTGGTTCATCGCGGATTAGCGGGAACTTAAAACAAAAACGGTAGTAAGTGAT